>JAYZBJ010000252.1:0-11348 GCA_036338795.1 Pseudomonadota bacterium
GGCGGAAACCGGTGAGAGCGCCGTGTTCTGTGACAAAGCGATGCTGGACCTGCCGGCGCCGGGTCTTGACCTTGATTTCGACGGCGACCTTTCAGGCGAAGTTGCCAAACGCACCGATTTCTACGCGGCAACTGAAGAGAAACACGATGAAGCCGAGTTCGCGAAGATACCGGTTGACCGCCAGGTGTCGGCGCGGGGGATCGAAGTTGGCCACATTTTCTATTTCGGGACCAAATACTCGGAGTCCATGAACGCCACAGTCCAGACGGCCGAGGGTGAGAATGTGCCCGTGCAGATGGGAAGCTATGGAATTGGCGTATCACGTCTGGTCGGTGGCATTATCGAGGCGTGTCACGATGAGCACGGCATCGTATGGCCGCAAGCAGTCGCGCCGTTCGATGTCGGCCTGATCTCGATGCGTCCGAAGGATGAGACGGTCGCGAAGGTTGCCGATGAAGCCTACGCTGAGCTTCAGTCCGCTGGCCTTGATGTGCTCTACGACGACGCTGACGAACGCCCGGGTTCGAAATTCAACCGCATGGACCTGATCGGTTTGCCCTGGCAGATCGTCATTGGTCCGCGAGGAATTGAAAACGGTGTCGTCGAGCTCAAGAATCGCAAGTCTGGTGAGAAGCAGGAGCTCCCGCTGGCGGAGGCAATCAAACTGGTGAAGGCTGGCTGATGGCGAAATCTGCGCCTTTTGGTGGGGTCGAGCGGGCCTTGGCCTGGCGGTACCTGAGGGCGCGTCGCCAGCATGGCGGCGTATCGCTGATCTCGATCATATCTTTCTTCGGTATCATGCTGGCCGTGATGGCCCTGATCGTCATCATGTCGGTCATGGCGGGCTTCCGCTCAACGCTTCTGAACGCCCTTCTCGGTGGGCAGGGACATGTGTTCGTTCAGGTCGACGAGTATCCAGCCGCCGATATTGATGATCTTACGAACCGGATCATAGAACTGCCGGGTATCAAGAGTGCGTCGCCGATCATCGAACAGCAGGTGCTCGCCACCTCGGAAGCTGCACGAACTGGTGCGGTTGTCCGCGGTATCCATCCGGAAGATCTTGATGAGTTGCCATACCTAGAGGGTGGCCTGGCAGAGGCTCAAGCGGCAGGTTGGGGTGAAGGCAAGAATGGTGGCAATACCGTATTGATCGGTGCATTCCTTGCGGCCGACCTTCGCATTCGCACCGGCAGCGAAATTACTCTCATTGCGCCAGAGGGTGTCTCTGGACCGTTCGGTGTCACGCCACGGAGCAAGACATACACCGTCGGCGGGACATTCACGACCGGTAGCGTCGAACTGGACAAACTGTATGTCCTGATGCCGATGCAGCAGTCACAGCTCTTCTTCAACAAGCGCGGTCAATACCAGCTCATCGATATCCGTATTGATGACCCGATGAAGTCCGAAGCGGCCAAACGGCAGATTGAGGACGCTACAAACAATCAATACTACGTTCAGGACTGGAAGCAGCAGCGGGCGTCCTATTTCAATGCGTTGAATGTCGAGCGGGGGATGATGCGCGTGATCATGCTCATCCTGATCACTATCACCGCGCTCAACATTATCACTGGTGTTGTGATGCTGGTGAAGAACAAGACACGCGATATCGCCATCTTGCGGACCATTGGTGCGACACGCGGAACAATCATGCGCATTTTCATCATGATAGGCGCCATACTTGGTTTGACAGGTGCGCTGATCGGCTTGTCGCTTGGCGTGCTCATTGTTCTGAATATAGACGCGGTCGAAGCTGCGCTGAGCTTTGTCATGGGACGCGAAATTTTTGCCGCCGACGTTTACGGGCTTGAGGGCCTGCCAGCGGAGCTCGACTGGAGCGAAGCGCTGTTCACGACGCTCTGGGCGATGAGCATGTCTATTCTTGTGACGCTTTGGCCGGCCTGGAACGCGGCGAAACTGGATCCAGTCGAAGCGCTGAGGTTCGAGTGATGAGCAGCCCTGTTCTCGAACTGCGCGGAATCCTGCGCGAATATCGTACCGGACCGGACGTGTTGAAAGTGCTCGACGGCGCTGACCTGACGCTGAACCCCGGCGAACTCGTCGGATTGGTTGGACCGTCCGGTTCTGGCAAGTCGACATTGCTGCACACAGCTGGGCTTATCGAGCGCGCTGAAGGCGGCGAAGTGCTTCTGGACGGTGAAAGCGTGCTGCAACAATCTGATCGGTACCGCACGCGTCTGCGTCGGGAGAAGCTCGGCTTCGTCTACCAGTTCCACCACCTGCTGCCCGAGTTTAACGCTCGCGACAACGTGGCGATGCCTCTGATGGTCAACGGGATCAATCGGCGTGAGGCTCGTGAAAAAGCGGATGTATTGCTGGCCGAAATGGGACTGGAAAGCCGCGCGTCACACCAGCCAGGTCAACTATCTGGCGGTGAGCAGCAACGCGTCGCGATTGCGCGTGCGCTGGTCAACGACCCAAAGCTCGTTATTGCGGATGAACCGACGGGTAATCTCGACCCCGCAACAACGGACCGCGTTTTCGACAGCCTCATTCGGATTGCCCGAAGCGAAGGCGCTGCGGTGCTCGTGGCCACGCACAATATGGCGTTGACCCGTCACATGGACCGTGTGCTGACTCTTGTCGATGGAAAACTCACAACCTTTACAGGTTAGGGCCTTCGACTCATCGTCTCAAACGGGCATACTCGGTTTGTTCTGAAGCCCGAAAGGTGGCGCCGTGGCGGACCCGACATTTATTCATCTTGCTGTTCGTACGAGCTTTTCCCTGCTCGAGAGCATGATTACGCCCAAGGCCCTCACATCTTGGGCCGTCGCCAATCACGCACCCGCTGTCGCCGTGACGGACCGCAACAATCTATTTGGAGCGCTGGAAATATCCGAGGCGCTCACCGGCGCAGGCGTTCAGGCCATCATGGGTTGCTGTTTCGACGTCACGGACGGCGCGCATCAGGAATGGCTCACGCAAGTCTCGGTCTATGCCCAGAACGATGTCGGCTATCGCCGGCTCATGGAATTGTCATCGGCTTCTTATCTTGAGGCCGAGGATGGTGTCCCACGTCTTCACCGCAAGCACCTGTTCGAGAACACAGACGGACTGATCCTGCTTACGGGTGGTTCTGTTGGTGAGGCAGCTCAGTACATCCTGAAAGGCAAGCAGGCTGAAGCTGAAGGGACACTTACCGAATTCGCAAAAGCCTATCCCGGTCGCTGCTATGTCGAACTGACGCGTCATGGGTTGGCCGATGAGGCCAATAGCGAGCCTGGATTGATCGAAGCGGCGTACAAGCTGGGGCTTCCGCTGGTCGCGACCCATGACTGCCGCTTCATGAAGCCTGAAGATGCCAAGCCGCACGATGCCATGATGTGTATCGCAAACGGTCAGTATCTCGGGCAGGATGACCGAAAGCGCGTGTCGCCAAACCAGTATCTTAAATCAGCTGACGAGATGGCTGAGCTTTTCGCAGATATTCCGGAGGCGCTGGCCAACACAATCGAGATTGCGAAACGGTGCGGCGTGCGAGCCACCAAACGAGCGCCGATCCTTCCGCGGTTTGGCGACGGTTCCAGGTCAGAGATTGAAGAGCTGAGAGTGCAGGCCGAGGCCGGTCTCGCGAAACGGCTGGACGAAGCGCCCAAACTGTATGCCGAACGTAGCGTGTATGAAGAGCGGCTCGCCTATGAGCTGGGCATCATCGAAAAGATGGGCTTCCCGGGCTACTTCCTCATCGTTTCGGACTTCATCAAATGGGCAAAAGAGCAGGACATCCCGGTCGGGCCGGGGCGCGGCTCAGGCGCTGGCTCAGTGGTCGCCTGGGTTCTGACGATTACCGACCTTGATCCGCTTCGATTTGATTTGCTGTTTGAGCGCTTCCTGAACCCGGAACGCGTTTCCATGCCCGACTTCGACGTCGACTTTTGTCAGGAGCGACGCGGCGAAGTCATCCGTTATGTCAGAGATAAATACGGGGCCGAGAGCGTTGCCGCGATTATCACCTTTGGCACTTTGCAGGCAAAGGCTGTGGTTCGTGATGTCGGCCGGGTCATGCAGATGCCGTACGGTCAGGTGGACCGGCTTTCAAAGCTCATTCCGTTCAACCCGGCCAACCCGCCCAAGCTACAGGAAGCGATCGACGAAGAGCCGAAGTTCGACGATGAGATCGCCCAGGACGCGCGGGTAGGCGAGTTGCTTGAAACAGCTCTGGCGCTCGAAGGACTGTATCGGAACGCCGGTACGCACGCTGCCGGTGTTGTCATCGGGGACCGCCCCCTGACCGAACTGGTGCCGCTTTACAACGATCCACGCTCCGATCTACCCGCGACGCAGTTCAACATGAAGTGGGCGGAATCGGCCGGCCTTGTGAAGTTCGACTTTCTTGGCCTGAAAACACTTACCGTAATTGACCGGGCGCTCAAGTTCATCCGGCGGGACGGCCGCGATGTCGGACCTGAATGGGCGGCCATGAATGACGAGGCCACTTATGACCTGATGGCCAGCGGACAGACGCTGGGTGTTTTTCAGCTCGAGGGTCAGGGCATGCGCGACACGCTGCGCAAGGTCCGCCCGCACAATATCGAAGACGTCATCGCTATCATCTCGCTCTATCGACCGGGGCCGATGGACAACATTCCGGTCTACGTCCAAGGTAAGGAAGACCCTTCCAGCATCCGGTACCAGCACCCGGATCTCGAGCCGATCCTCGAAGCGACATATGGCGTGCCTGTCTATCAGGAACAGGTCATGCGGATGGCGCAGGAGATCGCTGGTTATTCGCTCGGCGAAGCTGACCTTCTGCGCCGCGCGATGGGTAAGAAGAAAGTTGAGGAAATGGTCGCGCAGCGGCAACGCTTCCTCAAGGGTGCCAAGGAACTCAAAGGGATTGAGGCGCCGCTTGCGAACGAGATCTTTGACACGATGGAGAAGTTCGCCGGGTACGGCTTCAACAAGTCTCACGCTGCAGCTTACGCCCTTATCGGGTATCACACCGCATATCTGAAGCGGCATTTCCCGGTCGAGTTTCTGGCTGCATCGATGAGCCTCGATATACACAACACAGACAAGCTGGCGGCCTTCGTCCAGGAAGCCAAGCGCCTGAAGATTGATCTGGTCCAGCCCGACATTAATCGGTCTACGGCGGACTTTGATGTGCAGGACGGCGCGTTGGTCTATGCGCTCGGCGCGCTGAAAGGTGTGGGCCTTGAAGCAATGCGTCACGTCGAGGCTGAGCGTGAAGAGGCTGGCCCATTCGAGTCGCTCCATGATTTCGCTGAGCGCGTCGACCCGAAATCGGTCAACAAGAAGTGTATTTAGCAATTTGCGCGCGCGGGGGCGTTCGACAAACTCGAACCTAACCGTGCCAGCGCGCTTGCTGCCGCGCCCTTGCTCGCCGCCGCGGCCGTTTCCGCTGCAGAGGACCGCGCCGGGGGGCAGGGCGGGTTGTTTGGCGATGCAGAGCCGTCTGTTCGAACGGCATTGCCGACGGCATCTGCCTGGAATGGCCAGCAGAAGCTCGACGAGGAATTTGCAGCAACCGGCTTCTTCCTTAGCGGCCACCCACTCGATGATGTTCTCGATAGCCTTGAGGACGGGCGGATCACGCTCACCGCCGAGATTGGCGATGTGGCGGTAGACGGTCGCCCACTCGAGCTAATTGGGGTGGTCCGGCGTCGTGTAGAGAAGCTTTCACGGTCGGGCGGGAAGTTTGCCTTGCTGACGCTGTCTGACACCACCGGCGTGATCGAACTGATGGTCATGCCGGAGGCGTTGGAAAACTATAGGCACCTGCTCGACACTGGCAGCAGTGTTTGCGTGACTGTGAACGTGCGCAGGCAGGACGAGGAGATTCGGCTGAGCGCCAAAAAGGTCACACCGATTGACAAGGCACGGATTGGCAAGAAAGCGAAGGCGCTGATCGTGCGGCTGTCGCGCGGCGCGAACTATTCCGAAATCGCGTCGGTGGCGGAACGGCTTGTGAGTGCGCCGGGGGCTGACCGCGGAGCAATTTACCTGGACCTGCCACTCGAGGACGGCCGAATGGTGACGATGAAGTTGCCAGAAACCTATGCGACTGGGCTGGAAGCCCTTAGAGCCCTGAAAATGGCATCAGGTGTGGCACGGGTTGATACCCGAGCCGCGTGAAGATGGGCGGTTGCGCGCCGCCCCAAAGCTTGTATAAGCCAGCCCCATCAACCCCCGATGCGCGGGCTATCCGGTGTCTGTCTCAGTCGTTTGAGGCCGATAGCGCCCGTGCCGGTCAACCGGAAGAGGAAAATTAGATATGGCACTGCCTGAATTCTCCATGCGTCAGCTGCTTGAGGCTGGCGTTCACTTTGGTCACCAAACCCACCGCTGGAACCCAAAGATGAAGCCGTACATCTACGGCGATCGTTCCGGCATTCACATCATGGACCTCTCCAAGACGGTCCCGCTGCTTCACCAGGCACTGGTTCAGGTTCGCGATACGGTTGCCCAAGGCGGCCGCGTCCTGTTCGTTGGCACGAAGCGCCAGGCTGCACAGCCGATCGCTGAAGCTTCCCAACGCTGCGCACAATATTACATGAACCATCGCTGGCTTGGTGGCACGCTGACCAACTGGTCCACCGTTTCCAAGTCGATCAAGCGCCTGCGCGAACTCGACGAAACCCTTTCCGATCGCGAAAATTCCGGTCTGACCAAGAAAGAGCTTCTCAACGTTGAGCGCGAGCGCGACAAGCTCGATCGCGCGCTGGGCGGTATCGCCAATATGGGCGGTCTCCCAAGCCTGATGTTCGTGATCGACACGAACAAAGAGCAGATCGCAATCAAGGAAGCCAAGAAACTTGGCATTCCGGTGGTAGCTGTCATCGACACCAACTGCGACCCGGACGAGGTTGACTTCCCGTTCCCGGGTAATGACGACGCGGCGCGCTCCATTTCCATGTACTGTAACCTCATTGCCGACGCAGTGCTGGACGGTCTTGCTGAATCTTCTGCAGGCCTCGGCATTGATCTTGGTGAGTCCGAGGACCTCGAAGGTCTAGTCGACGCCGACGTCGCAGCCGCTGACGACAGCGCAGATGCAGGCGCCGGTGAGGAAACGGAAGCCAAAGCCGAAAGCTAAGCCCAACCCAACTCTAAAAGGATCTTTGAGATGGCACAGATCACAGCCGCTCTGGTCAAGGACCTGCGCGACCGCACTGGCGCGGGCATGATGGACGCTAAAAAGGCGCTCGTCGAAAACGAAGGTAACATGGAAGCAGCGATTGACTGGCTCCGTGCAAAAGGCCTGTCAAAGGCAGCCAAAAAGTCTGGCCGTACCGCGGCAGACGGACTGGTTGCCGCTGTTCTTGCCGATGGTGGCAAGACCGGCGCTCTCGTTGAGCTGAACGCTGAAACCGACTTCGTTGCACGCAACGAAAAGTTCCAGACCGCTCTCGGTCAGATCGCTAACACGGCACTTGAAACAGATGGCACTCTTGAGGCGCTTCAGAACGCGCCTGCACCGGCTGGTAACGGCACCGTCAACGACATGATCACTGGTCTCGTTGCGACGATCGGTGAGAACATGGCGCTGCGCCGCACAGCCAAGATGGAAGCCCCGAACGGCCAGGTCGCGGCGTACGTCCACAGCGCAGAAGCCCCCAACATGGGTAAAATCGGCGTTCTCGTTGCACTTGATGGCGGTGATGCGGACAAAGTCGCTGAAGCTGGCCGCAAGGTGGCGATGCACGTTGCTGCGACCAATCCTGCATCCGCGACGACGGACGACCTCGACCCTGAGCTGGTCGACCGTGAGCGTCAGGTTCTGACCGACCAGGCTCGCGAAAGCGGAAAGCCGGACAGCGTCATCGAGAAGATGATCGAAGGCCGCCTGAAGAAGTTCTACAAGGAAGTGGTCCTTGTCGAGCAGCCATTCGTGATGAATCCAGACCAGACTGTTGGTCAGTTCATCGAAGAGCAGGGTGCGAAACTGATCGGTTTCGTTCGCTTTGGTCTCGGTGAAGGCATTGAGAAAGAAGACGACGACTTCGCTGCTGAAGTCGCTTCCTTGACCTCAGGCTCCTAAGCCACAGAGTTTGCATTGAAAGATCCCGGTTGCCCATGACAGGCAGCCGGGAATCCTTTACGAGCAAATTCGGTTGCTGGAGATAGTTTATGCCTGATGGTTCAGACAGTGCGGAAGGGCTCGTTTACAAGCGTGTTCTTCTGAAGTTGTCAGGAGAGGCCCTGATGGGGCCTTCCGAATTCGGCATTCACATGCCGACATGTCTCAGCTTCGCTGAGGAAATTGCAACCGCTCTCAAAAATACCGGTGTTGAGCTTTGCCTTGTCATTGGCGGCGGAAATATCTTTCGCGGCCTTCAGGGGGCTGCGAACGGTATGGAGCGCGCCCAGGCCGACTCTATGGGTATGTTGGCGACTGTAATGAACGCGTTGGCCATGCAGAGTGCGCTGGAACAGATCGGTGTGCCGACCCGCGTTCAGTCTGCCATTCCGATGAATACGGTCTGCGAACCCTATATCCGCCGTCGCGCCATTCGCCATATGGAGAAGGGGAGGGTGGTTATCTTTGCGGCCGGCACGGGTAACCCATATTTCACGACCGATACTGGCGCAGCGCTTAGGGCGGCGGAAATGAACTGCCACGCCATGTTCAAAGGCACCCAGGTCGACGGCGTCTACTCTGCCGATCCAAAGAAGGATTCCACGGCAGAACGCTACGAGCAGCTCGGCTATCAGGAAGTGCTTGCTCGCGACCTTCGCGTCATGGATGCCAGTGCTGTCAGCTTGATGCGCGACACGAATATTCCGATTGTGGTATTTTCCCTCCACAACAAGGGCGCGTTGCAAGACGTGCTTCTCGGCCAGGGAACCTCTACAGTCATTTCCTAGAATGTGAGGCTTTGCAGGTATGAGTTTGGACAAAAAAGACATTGAGCGCCGCATGGACGGTGCTGTGACCTCGCTCCAGTCAGATCTTGGCGGTTTGCGGACGGGGCGCGCTTCGGTAAACCTTCTCGACACCGTAATGGTGCCGGCCTACGGCTCTTCCATGCCGCTTAATCAGGTTGGATCTGTATCGGTTCTGGATGCGCGGACGCTCGCGGTGAACATCTGGGACAAGTCTGTCGTAGGTGCCGCTGACAAGGCGGTCCGTGAGTCCGGCCTCGGTCTCAATCCGGTCGTGGACGGCAACAATCTTCGAATTCCGATCCCCGTGCTGAACGAAGAGCGCCGCACAGAGCTCAGCAAGATCGCTGGCAAGTATGCCGAGCAGGCACGTGTGGCTGTGCGCAATGTTCGCCGCGACGGCATGGATCAGCTGAAGAAAGCCGAGAAAGACGGCGAAATCAGCGAAGACGAGGCGCGGGGCCTGTCCGACGACGTTCAGAAAGTCACTGATGCGCACATTGCGCGTATCGATGAAATCCTGAAATCCAAAGAAGCGGAGATCATGCAGGTTTGACCGCCAGCCCCGCTTCCTCCGAGCAATCCCGACATGGCCTGGTCGGTGGCGATTGTTCCCCCGCACATGTTGGCATCATCATGGATGGAAACGGGCGGTGGGCCTCACGCTACGGGCTCCCTAGATCTGTAGGTCATGAGAGAGGCGTTGAAGCGTTACGCCGGACCGTAAAGGCGGCGCAGAAGCTCGGCCTCGAATATCTCACGGTCTACTCATTCTCGACGGAGAATTGGCGTCGTCCTGTGGCAGAGGTGAGCGCACTCTTTGCGTTGCTCAAGACCTTCATCAATCGGGACCTTGAGCGACTGATCGGTGAAGGCGTTCGCATCAGCGTGTTTGGAACGCGCAAGGGTCTGCCGGAGGACATCATAGAGCTGCTTGAAAAAGCGGAACGCGAAACCAGCGGAAATACGCGTTTCAATCTTGGCATCGCTTTCAATTATGGCGGCCGGGAAGAACTTGCCCGCGCAGCGAAAGCTTTGGCTGAAGACGTGAAAGCCGGGCGTGTCGATCCAGACGAAATTAGCGAAGAGACCCTGGCTCGCCATCTGGACACGTATGATTTTCCGGATCCGGACATGATCATTCGTACGGGTGACGAACATCGGTTGAGCAATTTCCTGATCTGGCAAAGCGCGTATGCCGAGTTGATCTTCATGGACGTGCTCTGGCCCGAATTCGGTGAGGCGCACCTGGAAGAAGCCATTGCGACATTTGCTTCGCGTGAACGCCGCTTCGGTGGACTGAAATCCGGAGCTGGCTGACATGGCTGGCACTGACCCGGGCAAGTCGCGTGGTCGCGAACTCATAATTCGCGTTCTGTCGGCGCTGGTCCTCATACCGTTCGCGCTTCTGGTCGTGACCTATGGTGGGTTGCCACTGGCGCTGGCTTGCGGCGTGTTTGGTGCCGTCATGGGCTACGAGTGGGCGCGTATGACCGCATCTCCGATGATGCCGCTCACGGCTCTATTCAGTGCCTTGCCATCGCTTTCCATTCTTTTCGTCGATGGCTTTGCCGCGCTGGGCATCATCGCATCTTCTGCCGTCATCCTGTTCGCATTGCACCCGTCCAGCCTGACCGAAAGGGCGGTTGGCGCCTTCGGCGTTGTCTATGCTTCTGCTCTCTCGCTGGCGCTGTTGTTACTTCGCGAAGGAGAATGGAATGGACAGGCAGCAGCTCTCATCCTTATGGGCACCGTCTGGGCGTCCGATTCCGGAGCGTATTTTGCGGGTCAGGGATTTGGCGGGCCACCGCTATCGCCCAAGGATTCGCCATCAAAGACGTGGAGTGGTGCTTTGGGGGCACTTCTTTGCAGCGGACTGTGTGGCTTGATCGCTGCGGGGCTGATGGATGCCGACCGATTCTCGTGGCTCATAGTCGGGCTGGCGATCTCGATAGTCGCTCAGTGGGGAGACCTGTTTGAGTCTTCGCTTAAGCGGCGGTTCGGCGTGAAAGACACGAGCGGCTTTGTGCCCGGTCATGGCGGTGTCATGGATCGTGTCGATGGTCTGGGCATGGCATGTGTCGCTGCAGTTGTTGTACTGTCCCTATTTGGCGCACTCTCGGGCGTGTTGGGCCTTGAGGCCACGAAATGACGAAATCAGTTTCAATCATGGGGGCGACAGGCTCAGTCGGGCGGTCGGCGCTCGCGGCTATCGCCCACGCAAACGCGGTTTCAGAAACTGGAGCGGCATTTGCGATCGATACCCTCACTGCGAATCGGGATGTCGATGCACTCGCCGGCCTTGCAATCGAATTTAATGCAAAACTTGCAGTCATCGCGGATGAGGCCTGTTTTGACAGCCTGCGAAACAGGCTCGGTGGCACCGGGATAGAAGTTGCTTGTGGGCCGCGTGCATTGGCCACCGCAGCGGCCAGGCCCGTTGACCGTCTGGTCGCAGCCATCGTCGGTATCGC
>JAYZBJ010000253.1:0-14992 GCA_036338795.1 Pseudomonadota bacterium
CCACACCCGTCGGATTGTGATGGGTGCCTTCGTCAAGCGCGAGGGCGGTGGTCAATTCGCCGGAAGCGATCTTCGGCAGCCATTCCTTCTTCTGGGCTTCGGTGCCACCGAGCAGGATCGCCGACGCGCCGATACAGGCCGTCTGCAGAAGCGAGGTGGAGGCGAGCGTACGGCCCTGCGCTTCCATGACTTGGCCAAGAGCAACCATGCCCATGCCGACGCCATCATACTCTTCGGGGATCAAGACGCCGAAGAAGCCGAGCTCAGCGAGTTGGCTGCGCGTGTCCGGGTCAACGCCGTTTTTGCCGTTGTCGCGCAGGGTGCGCAGGTGCTTCACCGGCAGCTCGTCGCGGGTGAAGTTGATCGCGGTATCCCGCAGCATCTCCTGGTCTTCAGTCAGGACAAATGTCATTTCAGTATTCCTTTTGCCTCATCGGCGCGCCCTCAAGGGGGCGCAGCCAGTGATGATGTTGATTGCCGTAACTACTGGTGATCGCGGAGGCCAAGCACGCGCTTGGCGACAACGTTGAGGTTGATTTCGCTCGTGCCACCCTCGATGGAGTTGCCTTTCGAGCGGAGCCAGCCACGGGTCGCCATCTTCGCCCCCTTGTCGAAGCCTTCGCCTTCCCAGCCGAGACCTTCGGTGCCGAGCGCCTCAATCATCAGTTCGAACTTGTCCTGGTTCATCTTCGCCGCAGCGTATTTGATGATCGACGCGGTGTGACCAACTTCCTGGCCAGCCTTGGCCTGTTGCTGGCTGCGCTTCACAGTCAGGTTGAACGCCTTGGAATACATCAGGTGATCGGCGAGACGACCCCGCAGGTCGCCATCAAGAACGCGGCCTTCACCATCGGTGCCGACATGAATTTTCGCGTACTCTTCCGGGCCGAGCATGCCGGAGCCACGGGTCGAGCCGAAGCCGCCAGCAGAAATCGAGGAGCGCTCGAACTGGAGCAGACGCTTGGCGATCTTCCAGCCGCCATTTACTTCGCCAACGAGCTGGTCCTTCGGTACCTTCACATCGGTGAAGAAGGTCTCGCAGAATGGCGAGGACCCTGAGATCAGCTTGATCGGGCGGGTTTCGACACCTTCGCTCTGCATGTCGAACAGGATGAAGCTGATGCCCTCATGCTTGACCGTATTGTCGGTGCGCACGAGGCAGAAAATCCAGTCGGCCTCATTGGCATAGGAGGTCCAGACTTTCTGGCCGTTGATGAGGTAATGGTCGCCCTTGTCCTCACACTTGGTCTGAAGACCAGCAAGGTCGGAGCCCGCGCCCGGCTCTGAATAGCCCTGACACCAGCGGGTCTTGCCCTTCACGATGTCCGGGATGAAGCGCTTCTTCTGCTCTTCATTGCCGAACTCCAGCAGGGCTGGGCCGAACATCCAGAGGCCGAAGGAGAAGAGCGGTGGGCGCGCATTGATGCGGGCCATTTCCTGCTCGAGGACCTTCGCCTCATCACGCGACAGGCCACCGCCGCCATATTCCTTTGGCCAAGTTGGAGCGGTCCAGCCTTTTTCGCCCATCCGCTCAAGCCAGACCCTGGATTCCGGGTTCTTGAACTTTTCACCGCGGCCGCCCCAGACGACTTCGTCTTCGGACATTGGCTCGCGCATGGCGGGGGGGCAGTTTGCCTCAAGCCATTCGCGCACTTCGGTGCGGAAGGCGTCGAGTTCTGTGGGGCTGTCATAAGCCATGGTCAGGTCCTCCGGGCGTTTATGTTCTCACAATACCGGCAGACCTTACCGCGCGCGCGCGGACACGTCCAAGTGTTCCTTTGCGTCATGCGATGACAGAACGCAGCCCCCGAAAAAACTGCCTAGTTGAAGAACTCCTCGCGCACGATCTTGCCGTCCTTCGCGGTATAAACAGCAAGTTCCTGCATCTGCATGCGCTCTCCGGATTGCTTGACGGTGCAGTCGATCTCGAAAATCACGCCAAACCTGTCATCTCCGTGCAGGAACGGGCCTGTCGCCTTCGTTTCATGGACAGTGTGATTGTCTTCCCACCACTGCCACTTGCCGGTAATCACATCGAGCCCTGCGGTCTCAGCACTGCCGCCCGGCATCGGGGCAGATTCGACGGACACGCATTCCGCAGAATAGGCGCTGTCTTTCAACGCCTTGTAGGTGCCGTTATTGTTCGCAGCGACAACTGTCTCGCCGAGTGCCTTCAACTCATCACGGGTCATTCCCACCTCCCACTGTTCGCTCTTTGTTCTAAACCAGAACCTTTTCTCCGACAAGCTGCTTCGGCAAGAATTTCTGGCGAGAACCATAGTCAGCGAAAGCGGCCGAAAAATCCATGCTCGGGCCCGGTTTCAAATCCGGCGAGATTGATGACGTGAACCATGGCGAGGAACAGCACCAGCGTGCAACCAACCATGACGAGCCCCCACGGCACCTGGTTCGGACGGCCATCCTTGCGGATACCACCCATCTTCCGGCTGGACAGGAAGATGCCGCCGCCCGCAGCGACGATGATACCGAGAGTGATGATCCAGGCGAACATCATGATGCCTGCGCGCTCCTATTCGGGCTGGTGAGGCGTCTTTGCCCAGAAGAAGGGGTTGCGCACAAGCCCGTGGATCGCGGCAATTGCAGCCAGCGTCTGCAGCGGCCAGTAAAACGGGCGGGAGAAGGCCGCCAGCAATCGCGAGAAACGCCAGCGACCCGGCGCAAGAAGGTCGGACAGCGTGCTGCACACCCAGCCAAAGCCAAACAGCCCCACACCCATTGGATCAATCGTCACGTCAGAGAACAAGACCGCGCACAGGATCCATACCGATGTCGGCCCATAGAGCAGCGCGCTGAGGATCGACGCGCCGAGCGTCATCTGGAGGCTGATCCAGTTGATGATGCCCAGTTCCCGCACCAGCCTGATGGGCTCGCGCATGCAGACCAGCCAGGTTTGCATGTACCCCTTTATCCAGCGTGACCGCTGACGGAACCAGATGCCAAACGTCTCCGGGGCGGACTCCAGCGTTTCCGGCGCGATTGTCTGTGTGCGTCCACCGAGCCGCGACGCCCTGATACCCAGGTCGGCGTCTTCGGTGACATTCCACGCGTCCCACCCGCCAACGGCGATCAGATCAGCCCGGCGGAAGTGATTGCTCGTCCCGCCCAGCATGATCGGATGGCCGAGCATGGCAAGCGCGGGCAGGTAAAGCCTGAACTGGACCGCATATTCCAATGCCCACTGTGCCGCGAGCCAGCTTGAAGCGCCATTCGTGGCGATCAGGGGCGCTTGGATGCATCTCAGGTCCGCCGGCCCTTCCTCGAAGGCGTGATAGGCCGCTTTCAGCTGATCCCGGTGCGGGCGATCCTCTGCATCATAAATCGTGACATAGGTGCCTGTGGCATGGGCGAGGCCGTAATTCAGGGCACGCGGCTTGGTGGTCGGCGAGCCCGGGGGCACGCGCAGAATCCGCGTACTTCCCGGAAACGGCGCTATTCGTGCAGCATCCAGCGTGGCGTCATCATCGTCTTCAATCAGCAGGATGATCTCCAGCCTGTCAGCTGGCCAGTCGAGGCCGCGCAGGCTGTTGGCGAGTTGGTTCATCATACCAACCTCGTGGCGAAGCGCGACGAGAACCGAATAGACTGGCCATTCTTGTGTGGGCGCCCTCGGGGGTGTCACGGAAGGCGGGCGCACCTTGCGCAGCACCGCGCCCGCCGCGACTAAACCAAGTCGCCAGATGACGATTAAAAAGAAAGCCACCCACAAGCCGAAACCGACGGTGTAAACCGTCTGCTCCGGCCGCCACGCAAGAAACGCCAGCAGCACAACCGTGAGCACGCCAATGACCGTGTACTGGCCCCGGCTCGGCACCTGCCGCGCACTATATCGCGGTGACATGGCATCAGATGCCGCCAGCGCTCGCAGGTGCCCCGGCACATTCGGCCATTGCGGCTGCTGCACCGCTATATGAATTGAATTGGAAAAGACGGATTTGCCGTCCGCGCCCCACTCTGTGTCCCCCATACAGCAGCAACAGCGCGAACAGAGTTAAATTTCAAGTTGTTTCTAGGCCGAGAGCAAGAATTCCGCGCATGCCTGACCGCTCGTCCAGGCATGCTCGACACGGGGGCCCAGCCGCCAGTCGCCAACTGCAGCGATACGTGCGTCAGCGTCCCAGCCGAACGGATTTTCAGCCGCCGCTTCGATCTTCGCATAAAGCCAACGGTGCGCGGCTGAAAAGGCCGGTGCCGGCGCGCCGGTGATGCTCCGGAATTCCTCAACGAGGCGCGCCGCGACCTCGTCGGCTGACTGGTCGACATGGACGCGGCTCCAATCCGGCGATGCGTGCAGCACCCAGGCCTCAGCGTCGCCACGGTCGGGTTTGGCACTGTTCCGTGCCACCCAGGCGAGCCCGCCGCCCGAGACTTTTGCGCCATCCCATGAGACCGGGACAGGTGCTTCGAAGGCCAACATGACTGCCCAGCACGGCGCAGACACGGCCCTGGCTGCCTCACCGGCGAGTGCGCCGCTCACGCCTTCGAGCAAAACCGCCGCCTGCTCGGCCGGAACAGCGCAGATCGCCGTGTCGAAAGGCCCTGCAGCACTGCCGTCTTCAAAGAGAAGGCGCTTTGACCGCCCCCCCTCTATGGAGGCGACCCGCTTGCCCCACTCGACCTCATGCTCTGCCGCGAGCGCCTTGATCACCGCATTCATCGAAGGCGTGCCGACGTAAATAGGTTCGCTATTGGCCGCGACGGGGCGGATGCCGGTCGTCCAGTTTGCGCCGGACCGACGAATATCAGCCAGACGCGGGGTCCATTCGGCCAGAGCACCGGCCGCTCTCAGGTCAACCACGGCCTGCTGGAATGACGAGGTGCGCGCCGTGAAGAATTGCGCGCCATGGTCCCAGCGAAGTTGTCCGAACGGCGTCTCTGCACGGCGTGTTGACATGCGACCACCGGGCCCGCGCCCCTTGTCGAACAGGACGACGTCCCTTCCGGCCGCCTTAAGAGCCCTTGCCGCGCTGAGGCCTGCCAGTCCCGCTCCGATGATTGCCGTCGCCATGCCGTCTCCCAAACCTATCTGTCGCGCATGGAACTAGTGTTTCTCCATAATTGGCAAGGCGCTGCATGTGCCCGCCCGCAGCACCGGGAGCTGGCGGAGGCATCCCTTCATGGCTAGGCGCGGCCGCGGGAAAGCGCAGCAAGGCGCAGGGGCTGGCGGAAAGGGCAAGCTGCCGACCAGGACATGTGCAGCATGCCGGCGCCCGTTTGAATGGCGCAAGAAGTGGGAAAAGGTCTGGGACGAGGTCCGATTCTGCTCGGAAAGATGCCGCAGGACAGGCCAAGGCTAGCCCCACCCGCCAAGATTATCGAAAAACAATAAAAATAGCGCCTTGTTTTTATTGGGTTTCACCGTTTTTCGGAAAATAGTTATTGATTTTCGATAATAACCGCCCTAACTCTTGTTCATCGGCGGCAACGAAAAAACAAATCGCCGAAACAGACATCAACCAGACCGGCAACAAGACCGGATAATTGCAACGAAGGAGATACTAGATGTACCCGCTCGCCTCCCAGAGCTCCGCCGCTTCCACCCAGCAAGTTGAAGCGCTGTCAGTGGCCCAGGCCCTTCCGTCCATCACCCCCGAGGGCCGGACGCCAGCCAACGACAATTCGGCAGCCTGGAAACCCAGCCTGCTGGTCCAGCGCCGCCGCAGGCTGAACCGCCGCGCGGTACGCTAGACAAGACCGGGGTCTGGCAGGGTCTAACTCCTTGCGCCGCTCCTGCCCGGCCCCAACCTCGAGCCGCCCTGCCCCGCCTGGCAGGGCGGTTTTCGATTCAGGCAAAGAACAAGAGGATCAGGCGAGGTTTTTCGGCTTGATGAAGTCGACCAGCTTGAGGAGGACAGGCACATAGGGGCCGTCATCTTCCTGCTCGAAGAAGGCCGCCGCCGAAGTCGGCATCTTGGCGGCAAGTTTCATGGCGGCGCGGTGGTTCTCGCTGCCCGCCTGACGCAAGATCGAGCCTGAAAGCTCGTGCAGGCCGGGATTGTGGCCAACGACCATGAGGGTCGATGCTTCCAGGGCATGTTTGGTGATCAGCTTTTCCATGGCCGGAATGCTTGCAAGGTAAAGGTCGTCGGACAGGATTTTCCGGCAATTGGGAAAGACAAGCGACAGGTGCTGCCATGTCTCACGTGTGCGCCGGGCACTGGAGACCAGAGCGAGGTCTGGCTGCCACCCTTCCTGTTGCAAGGCGACGCCCATGGCTTCCGCATCGCCATGCCCACGGGGGGTCAGTATGCGGTCCCTGTCCTGGACGCCTTCGTTCCACGGTTCTGTCTTGGCGTGACGCATCAGGATCAGGCGTTTCATATACGGTCAGCAGCCTCTCGCAGCTTAGTAAAATTAAACACCAGAATCAGCATGCAAAGCTTGTTGCCGAGCATGGTCCGGACCATCTTTCGCGGCAAGATAAAGCAATTGCTGGAGAATTCCATGAGCCTGCTGCTTGGCGATACCGCACCTGATTTTGAAGCCGAAACCACTGAAGGCAAGATAAAATTCCACGACTGGATTGGTGATGACTGGGTGGTGTTCTTCTCCCACCCGGCCGACTTCACCCCGGTCTGCACCACCGAGCTTGGCTACACCGCCAAGCTGAAGGACGAGCTGGCTGCGCGCGGCGCGAAAGCCATCGTCATCTCTGCCGACAGCCTTGAAGACCACAAGGCCTGGGTTGGCGACATTGAAGAGACCCAGGGTTATCCGGTGAACTTCCCGCTGATCGCGGACCCGGATAAGAAGGTCGCGACACTCTACAACATGATCCACCCGAACGCTGATGCTAAAGTCACGGTGCGGGCGGTCTATGTGATTGACCCGAACAAGAAGATCCGCGCCTCGATCGTTTATCCGCCGAGCGCTGGCCGGAACTTCAACGAGATCATTCGCCTGCTCGACTCCCTTCAACTGACTGACGGCTACAAGGTCGCCACGCCGGTCAACTGGGAACAGGGTGAAGACGTGATCATCGTGCCGAGCGTGTCGAACGAAGACGCCGACAAGCTCTTCCCGAAAGGCTACAAGACGATCAAGCCTTACCTGCGCACCACGCCGCAGCCGAACAAGTAATACCCCTCCCTTCTTCGGAAGGACCGTGCAGCCGCGCTTCCTGCTGGAAGTGCGGCTGTTACACGTTTGTCGAAGAACCGACGCAAATGTGTCCCAGAATCCCGATAGCAGGATGTCTGGATGATACAGTCGGCACAGTTTTCTGTCCTTTCCCGCACGGGCGGCTCGACGCCGAATGACGACCGCGCAAATGGTGCCTGCGGGCCGGAGGCCGGACATGCCTGGGTCATCGATGGCGCGACTGGCGTCGTCCAGAACACTTTCATTCCAGGCGCTGAAAGCGATGCTGCCTGGATCGCGGCCCGGCTGAGCCAGTATTTCGAAGGCTTGCCAATCTCCGCAGCGCCCGTCCGTGTCCCGATGCGCCGCATCCTTGGCCGGATCCGCGACGATTACCTGCTTGCGATCTCAGGCCGTGACGTGCCGGATTATGCCCTGCCCTCAGCAGCCGGCCTGTTCTGCGGCTGGGAGCGGTGCGCCCGCAAGATCATCCTCAGAATGACGGGGCTTGGCGACTGTTCGGCGCTGCTGCGTGCCGCGGACGGAACTACCCATATCATCGGCGACCTGACACCCGGCGGCGGCGATGCCGACAAGCTGTTGCAGTTCGACGCGTTTCGCGGCGCGAAGGACGAGGCGTCGCAACAAGCCTTGTGGAGCTTCATCAAAGAGCAACGCAGCAAGATGAACCGCCCTGGCGGATACTGGGTCTTTTCAATTGCACCCGAAGCGGCCAGCTACCTGCGCGAACAGACCTTTGTATTGAAGCCGCCAGTCGACATCCTGATGATGACGGACGGGTTTGCGCGGCTCGTCGACCATTTTGACTGGTATACGCCGGAAACGCTGATCGCAGCGGCCGAAGCAAGAGGCCTTGATGCGCTTTATGACGAGCTTCGCGGGCTGGAAGCCGCCGAGCCCGACTGCCGCGCAGTACCGCGTGTCAAAAAAGAAGACGACGCAAGCGCCGTCTTCATTCGCATCGTTGACGATGAAAGCCGGGTCTGGTGACCCGCCCCGGTCAGGCGACCGGGTGCTTCACCTTGCCGTTCACCAGGTCTGAATAGTCGGTCACGAGGGCTTCGGTCACGGCGCCCGGCTTGTATTCGACTTCGCCGATCGAGCGGACAGGCGTGATCTCTGCTGCCGTGCCGGTGATGAAGCATTCGGAGAAGGTCGGCAGTTCTTCCGGCAGAATGGTCCGCTCAACGATCTCAACGCCGCGCTTCTCTGCCAGCCGCATGGCGGTCTGGCGGGTGATGCCGTTCAGGAAGCAGTCCGGCGTCGGCGTGTGCAGGGCACCGTCGCGCAGGAAGAAGATGTTTGCGCCCGTCGCTTCGGCGACATGACCACGCCAGTCCAGCATGAGTGCATCGGCATAGCCTTCGCGCTCTGCGGCGTGCTTTGACATGGTGCAAATCATGTAGAGGCCAGCGGCCTTGGCGTCGCAAGGAGCGGTCTTCGGGTCTGGCCGGCGCCATTTGGCATGCGTCAGCGCGATGCCCTTCATCTTGTCGGCGAAATAGTCACCCCAGTGCCAGACGGCGATGGCAAGGTGGATTGTGTTCTCCTGCGCGGAGACACCCATCATTTCGCTGCCGCGCCAGGCAAATGCACGGATGTACGCATTCTCCAGGCCCGATTTGGCAAGCGCCTCTCTCTTGGCGTCTTCAAGCTGCTCGACCGTGCCGGGGACCTTGAAATCCATAATCTCTGCAGATTTGTGCAGGCGCTCTGAGTGACGGCGCGATTCGAAGATGTTGCCGCCATAGGCGCGCTCACCCTCAAACACTGATGACGCATAGTGAAGGCCGTGCGTCAGGACGTGAATTTTCGCCTCGCGCCACGGTACAAATTCACCATCCATCCAGATGTATCCGTCGCGGTCATGATACGGGATGGAAACCATTTTTTCGGTCCTTGCTTGAACTTCTACTGGAAAACCGCTC
Organism: Pseudomonadota bacterium; assembly: GCA_036338795.1. Taxonomy (GTDB): domain Bacteria; phylum Pseudomonadota; class Alphaproteobacteria; order Caulobacterales; family Hyphomonadaceae; genus Henriciella. The sequence goes on from JAYZBJ010000253.1 coordinate 9,048, forward strand.
CATTCTCTGACTGTGGCATCCGAAGTCAACCAGAAGCCGGGCGAAACGGGGCGGATCGATCCGCGGCTTTTCCTCAGGGAGGAAGAGCTCGATAATGGTATTGCGCTGTTACTGTTGAGCGAACGCGTACTCGCAGCGGCGCTTCGCCGCAACCAGGAGAGTACAGGGCTGAATATGCCGGCCCTCCGCCTACTCGTCACCATACGCTTCAAGCCGGGACTGACCGTCAGCGAACTGCGCGACGAGACCGGCTCAACAACGCCGACGCTGGCGCGCCTGCTTGGCGAACTCGACAAGCGTCATCTCATCCACAAAAAGGCTGGAGGGCGCGATGCCCGCAGGCGACGCCTGTCCTTGTCAGAGGACGGCGAAGCCCTGATCGCGCCGCTTGTTTTAGACATGCGCTCAGCCATGCGCGAAGCCTACCGCGAAGCCGGGGCAAGCGCGGTGGCCGGGACGCGCGCTGTCCTGGAGGCGCTGACGCGATGAGTGAAGCCCCGCATGTGCTGGTCGTCGATGACGATGACCGGATCCGGAAACTGCTGAAGCAGTATCTCGAAAAGCTGGACTATCGCGTCACCGTTGCCGCAAACGCGGTCACCGCGCGCAAGCTGCTAGGCACGCTGGATTTCGACCTCGTTGTGCTGGACGTGATGATGCCTGGCGAATCGGGGCTGGAGCTGCTCCAGTCTGCGCGCAGCGACGGGTTGCGAACGCCTGTCCTGCTGCTGACGGCACGCGGTGAAACAGCAGACCGAATTGAGGGCCTGAAAGCAGGCGCGGACGATTACCTCGCCAAGCCCTTTGAACCTGAAGAGCTTTCGCTGCGCGTCGGCGCCATTCTGCGCCGCACCCATGTCGAACCAGCGCCTGAAGAAATCGAGATGTCAGGCATGGTGTTCGACGCCAAGCGCGGCGAGCTGACCGAAGGCGACCGCCGGATCAAGCTGACGGATGGAGAGCTGCAATTGCTCACCATGCTGGCATCGCGCGCCGGAGAACCAGTCAGCCGTGAAGAGCTGGCTTCCCGTTCTCCCGGCAGCACCGAACGGTCGATTGACGTGCAGGTCACCCGGCTTCGCCGTAAAATCGAACCGGACCCGAAGATGCCGCTGCATATCCAGACGGTGCGCGGGATCGGTTACCGGCTGATGCCGGATTAGGCTGCGCCGTCCATGCCCAAGCGTTTTCCCCTCCGCCTGAGAGATATTACACCGCGTGGTCTTTACCCGCGTTCGGTGTTGCTGGTTGTGCTTCCTGTCATCCTGCTACTCTCGGCGGTCACCTACATTTTCTATGACAGCCACTGGCGGCATACATCACGCAAGCTCAGCCAGACCATGTCAAGCGAGATCGAATTCATGATCGATCTGCGCCGGAAGTATCCTGACCAGTTTGACGCTATCCGCGCAGATGCGCTGGACGCGATGCAGCTTGAGGTCACCGTGCTCGAAAACAGCGAGCTACCGGTCGAGCAGAAAGAGCTCTTCTTCTCCGCGCTCGACGAAATTCTCAGCCGCGAACTCGATGTGTCGCTGGACGAGCCGTACTGGTTCGATATTTCCGGCTATGGCGCGACGGTCGAGATACAGGTGCAGGACGGGCCGGACGTCCTGAAATTTATGGCCGAGCGGGACCGGACCTTCTCCACGACCGGGCATATCTTCATCATCTGGGTGATCGGCGCGACGGGCATACTGATCGCGCTCGCGCTTGGCTTCCTGCGCAATCAGGTACGCTCCATCCTGAAGCTCAGCGAAGCAGCCAAGTCCTATGGCCGGGGCCGTGATGTCGACAATTTCAGACCGGCCGGAGCGACCGAAATCCGAGATGCCGCTCGCGCCGTGATGGATATGCGAACCCGGCTGACGACATTTGCAGAAGAACGCACCACCATGCTGGCTGGCATCAGTCATGACCTGCGCACCCCGCTCACGCGGCTGAAGCTGCAGCTCGCACTGATGGAGGAGACCGAGGACATCAAGGCAGCCAAGGCCGACCTCACCGAGATGTCGGCCATGCTGGAAGAGTATCTCGCCTTCGCGAGCGGGAAGGAGGGGGAACAGTCGCTCTCCTTCCGGTTTGACGAGATGGTGCCGGAAGTGGCGGACGGATTGCCGGGCGAAGTTGTGCTTCGACGGCTCGACAAGGTGATGATCATCGCCCGCAAGGGCTCGGTACGCCGAGCCGTGTCAAACCTCATGTCCAATGCGCTTGGCTATGGTGAAAAGGTCGAGGTGGATGTGATTAACGGCCCGCACATGGCCGAACTCGTCGTTGACGATGACGGCCCCGGCATACCGATTGAAAAGCGGGAGGAGGCGTTCCGGCCATTTCACAGGCTGGATGAATCCCGAAACCAGAATGTGCCGGGCACGGGCCTCGGGCTTGCCATTGCGAGAGATACGGCGCGCCAGCATGGCGGGGATATCCGCCTTGAAGACAGCCCGCTCGGCGGCCTGCGGGTTCGCCTGCGCCTGCCGCGCTAGAAGCCTGCCGGCGGGGGCAGATCAGGTGAGCTGATGCAGATGACCTTGAAACGGCTGCCGAGTTCGGTCGGATCGACCAGGCGGCGGATACCGTCATGGATGGTTTCTGCCTGATCCGGGTTCGCGGAGATCAGTGCCTGCATACGTGCCTCCGCCCCGAGCGACAGCAGGAACGGCCCCTGCTCTACTGGCCCGGCAACCGACAGGCCCGCCTTCTCGGCCAGTCGGGCAAGCCGCCCGAAATCCACATCGACAGTCAGGTCACTTTCTCCCGGCATGGCGAGCGGATCGACCTGTTTGCCATTTCGGAAGGCACGAAGCGTATCGGCTGGCGCGTGCAGGGAGCCGTAGTCGATGAAGAGCGCACGTCCGGGCACCGAGGTCATTGCGCCGTGCAGCATATCCACCAGTGTTTCGAGGGCGGGCTGGATTTCGAACCGCTGGCTGTCAGATGCCTCGGAAAGGTCTGACGGCGGGGCGGTGTCCGAGGCGAGGCCAAAGGCCAGCTCTCCCGCCTCGTTCAGCCCTACGACCTTTTCGTGCCAGCTCTTGCCGGCAGAGATGAACTGGCGGGCTGGCAGGCAGTCCAGCCATTCATTGGCGACGAGCATGAACGGGGCATCGCCAAGCGAGCCGAAGGCGCCCAGAAAATCTGGGTGAAAGTCGGACAGGGCATCGCCCTGCATCGCCGCATGGACCGGGCTGGCCTCATTCATCGCAAGCGTGAAGGCGTCGCCGCCACCAGACGCGCGGATGGCACGCATCATGTCGGCCATCATCGTGCCGCGGCCACCGCCGACCTCTACCAGTCGCGCGGGATTGGGCGAGCCTGCCTGTCGCCACTCATGCAGCGCCCACAGGCCGAGCAGTTCGCCGAAGACTTGGCTGATCTCCGGCGCCGTGATGAAGTCACGCCCGATGCCGGGACGCGTGGCGTAATAGCCGTAGCGTGGATGATGCAGGCAGGCGTTCATGTAGGCGGACATGGGCATTGGCCCGCCCGCCTCGATCAGGACCTTGAACTCATCCTTGAGGCTCAAGCCGAGACCTGTACGGGTGGCTTGCGCAGCGCGTTCCAGACGAGGAAGGCCCCGCCAATCCACATCGGCAGCGAGAGAAGCTGGCCCATGGTCAGCCATTCCGGCATCACGCCCCAGGTGAAGCTGTCAGGCTCGCGGAATTGTTCGGAGATGGAGCGACCAACGCCATAAAACAGCAGGAAGAGACCTGCGGCCATGCCCGGGCGTTTCAGCAGGCCAAAGCGCCAGACGAGTATGGAAATCAGGATGGCCGGGATAAGGCCCTCCAGTGTTGCCTCATAGAGCTGGCTCGGATGCCGGGCGACTTCATCGCCGCGATACACCCATTCATTCGTCTGCCAGTTATAGGCCGCTGGCGGTCCCCCGGCATTGCCCTCCGGGAATACCATGCCGACAGGCGCGTCCGTCGGACGGCCATAAAGCTCAGCATTGATGAAGTTTGCGCAGCGTCCGAGGAAAAGGCCGATCGGCGTTACAACGCCCGCGATGTCCGCAATCGGCATGAGGCGGATATTACGCTGTTTGGCGATGATCAGGATGGCGATCGTCACCCCCAGCAGGCCGCCATGGAAGGACATGCCGCCTTCCCAGATACGCAGCAGGCTGAACGGGTCGCGCTGCACGCTCTCGAACTGGAAAGGGATCTGGTAGAACAGGATGTAGCCAATGCGCCCACCGAGGATCACGCCGAGCGTCGCGTAGAAGAGAAGATCGTCGATATCGTCTCGCGTCGCCGGGCTTTCACCGCCCCAGAGCGCGGGACGGCGCACCAGCGCCAGCGCGTACCGCCAACCGATCACAAGCCCTGCAATGTAGGCCAGGGCGTACCAGCGGATCGGAAACGATCCGAGACCGAGAAAACCTAGATCGATTTCAACGAGCGCCGGACTGAACTCCGGAAAACTCAAGGCGGCGGTCATCAGTGCATGCATGCGGCGTCTTTCCCCTGTCTGCGACCGGTCCTATCTGCTAGGAAATCCGGTAACCAGTCCCTCCAGTCGCGGCAAGGAGTAACCGCATGGCGAGCTCGAATCCACTACTTGATGACCTTGCAGGTCTTATGACAGGCGCCATGGGTGCCGCCCGCGCAGCTGGCGACGAAGCCCGTACTGCCATGCAGGCCCGCGTCCGCTCCATGATTGCAGACATGGATCTTGTCGAGCGCGACGAAGTCGAAGCCCTGAAGGCGATTGCTGTCAAAGCGCTGGAACAGGTTGAAGCGCTGGAGAAGCGCGTCGAGGCACTGGAAGGCAAGAAGAGCTAGGCCGTTACTCGGCACCAAGACGCCCTGTCAGGCTCATGCTTTTGACGAGCGCGAACACATCCATATCCGGCTCGAGGCCAAGTTCTACTATGGAGGCTGTCGTCACGCGTGCCCGCAACGTGGCACCAGAATGCGGCCTCAAGACGAGATCTGCGTGCGACATGCCGGTCGCGCCGATCTCGACGAGCTTCGCCGGAATGACGTTGCGTATGCTGATACCTTCCGGCTTGCGGATCGCGATGGCGACATCGCTGGCATCAATGAAGAGGCGCACGCTGCCCCCTGTCTCCAGCCTCTGATCGAGCGGCAGGCTGAGCGACGTTCCGGCAAGGTCGAGCCGGGTCACGCCCAGCCCGGTGTCATGTCCCACAATCACCGCTTCCACGAACCCGCCAGATTGGCCGTCAGGCAGCAATGGACCGAGATCCAGCGTTTGCAGAACGTCTCCTGCGGGGCCATGCGCAACCACCCTGCCTGCATCGAGAACGAGGATGCGATCGGCGAGGGCGCTCACTTCCTCTATGTCATGCGACACAAAAATAACCGGCAGTCCAAACCGCGCCGGCGCATGCTTGAGATAGGGCAGAATTTCCCGCTTTGCCGCGCGGTCCAGGCCGGTGAGCGGTTCATCCAGCAGCAGGACACGCGGCCGCGACAGGATCGCCCGCGCGAGCGCAACACGTTGGCGTTCACCACCGGATAGCCCGGCAACACTCCGGTCGAGCAGACCTGGCAGACCCGTCGCCTCGACAACGGCATCAAACGATATCGCTGTATCGAGCGCCCGGCTGCGACGGTCGGCGAAGACGAGGTTGCCGCGCACATTGAGATGGCTGAACAGGCGCGCATCCTGGAACATGTAACCTGCGCCGCGCTTTTCAGGCCGCACGCTGGTCCGGGCTTCGGTGTCGAGCCAAAGCGTGTCGCCCGCCTCGATGCGGCCCATGTCCGGCTGGTCCAGTCCGGCGATCAGGCGCAACAAGCTCGTCTTGCCGCTTCCGCTCGGCCCGAACACGGCCGTCAGCCCTTCGAGCGAGACCGCCTCGTCCAGCTGCAGGCTGAACCGGTCGCGCTCGCAGGCGAGGCTCAGGGAGAGCAATTCAGCCGGCACGGAAACGCCAGCTCCTGTTCAGCGCATACACTGCGACAAGG
>JAYZBJ010000254.1:0-4352 GCA_036338795.1 Pseudomonadota bacterium
GGTGTGCTGGAGCCGATGCGCGAAGCGGGGGAGCGGCTGGAACAGATGCAAGCTTCGTCGGACGCACCTGAACGCGTCGTCGTGAGAGAGCAGGGCATTTTCAGCCTGTGGGCGGAAACCACTCCCTATGTCGCCGGTCAGGTTGGCCTCGCCATCGTGCTGGCGACCTTCCTGATCGCGTCGGGCGACATGTTCTATGAGAAGCTCGTGCAGGTGATGCCGAACCTGACAGCCAAGCGCAAGGCGCTGACAATCGCCCGCGAAATGGAACGCCAGCTGTCGACCTACTTCCTGACGATCACGGCGATCAACGCCGTTCTCGGCGTCCTCATCGGCGTGGCGATGTGGCTGCTCGGAATGCCCGACCCGGTGTTCTTCGGTGTGGCGGCGTTCGCGCTCAACTACATTCCGTATATCGGCTCGATCATTGGCATCTTTTTCGCCTTCATGATGGGCATTGTGACCTATGACAATTTCTGGCTGTCTCTCGCACCGCCGTTTGTCTACTGGGTCATCAATTCTGCCGAAGGCCAATTTATAACGCCGGTGGCGGTCGGGCGGCGCCTTCGCCTCAATGCCGTCGCGGTGTTCCTGTCTGTCGCCTTCTGGGCCTGGCTATGGTCGTTCGCCGGCATGTTCCTGTCGACGCCCATGCTGATCGCCCTCAAAGCCTTCTCCCAGCGCATACCAGAACTTTCATGGCTCAACACCTTCTTGGAAGGGCGGGAGCCGTGTGAAGTGGAGGACGACGGCGTTGTGCGGTCGGTGATGGAACCCGGCAGCGATGCTTGCCATCCGAATGAGCCCCAGACGATCGAGGAGCTTGAGGAAGAGGTGTCCGAGAAGGAGAAGGACAGCCCGTCATCCACGGCAATTGCGCCGGCTCAGTTGACGGTCTGAAGGCTCTCCATGAATGCGATCAGCGCATCCACATCATCGGGATCGAAGCTGAATTCCGGCATGTCCTCATGCCCTACGACGATGCCTTCAGCGAGCGCTTCCTGAAGATTGTCGACCGGGTAGCGCTCTGACAGGGTCCGGAAAGCGGGCGCGTCCGCATGCTGGCTTTGCGACACCGCATCAATCGCGTGGCAGCTTGCGCAATTGGCCTCGGCGATCGCCTTGCCTTTGGCAATTTGAGGGTCTTCAGCCTCCGTCTGGGCGGAGCAGGCAGCGGTCAGGATGAGCAGGACGGAAAGTGTGAGTCGCATACGCTCAGGTTGCGCCATTTTGCGACTGGATCAAGAGGCTTCGTCGGCTTCCTGAACCTCTTCCAGTCCCATCGCGACGATTGCGGCGACAGCGCTCATGGCAGCGAGCACACCGATCACCACGCTCACACCGGAGAGGTGCGCCAGAAGGCTGAACCCACTACCGAGGGCCAGAAGGATGCCAATGATCGTATTGGAGAGCGCCGTATAGGCTGCGCGCGTATCTTCGTCTGCCATGTCCACCAGATGCGTCGAACGTCCCAGGCGAACGCCCTGATAGGCGATCATCAGCGCGAAGATGACGAGTGGCAGCGCCCACACCGTCGAGATCAAGCCGGATGCGTCGAGAGCTAGCGTCACCACGAGGGCAACGGTCGCCGCAACTGCGGAAAAGATGAGAACTTTCCGGCTCGATATGTCGGCCAGCCGGCCCCAGACATAGGAGCTTAGCAGCGAGGCACCCGCCGATGCGATAACCAGCAGGCCAAGGCCACCGAACGCGTTCTCCGCTTCTCCGGAAGATGATGAAAGCGCGACCATGAAAGGCGGTGCCAGCGCTGTCGAGATGAGCAGTCCGCGCGTAGCAATGAAACGCCGTAGCTGCGCGTCCTCCTTCAGAAGAATGATATTCTGCAATGCGGCCTTTAGCGGGTTCTTGCCTCCTTCAGTCGAGCCTGGCTGTTCCTCCAGCGTCGAGAAAAGGAGCGCAGCCATCAGCCACAATCCGCCGGCGACGAATAGCGCAGTGGCGACAAGGGTCATTCGGTCAAAGATGCCTGTGGCGAGCGCGGCCCCGAACAGGATGACGAACAGGGCCGATGCCGATGCTGCTGTGCCTGTTGCGGTGCCCCGGCGTGACTTGGCGACCGTTTTCCCGAGTACGTCCTTGTAGGTCACCGAACACACGCTCCGTGCCAGTGCGAGGACGCCCAGTGCGGTAACGATGGCGATGCCCGCCGCGGCCCTTTCAAGGGTGAGCGCTGCGATAGCGATCATGATGGCGGCAAGGCCTTGCACCACACTGCCAGCGGCCCAGGCCCACTTGCGTTGTGGCAAGCGGCGCAGGCCCGCCGCCGTCAGGAGTTGAGGGAGCAGGGCGCCGGATTCGCGGACCGGCACGAGAAGGCCAATGAAGACGGCCGGCGCACCGAGTTGCGTGAGCAACCATGAGAGGACGAGCTTCGGATCGATCAGGCCGTCAGCTGTCTTGGTGGCGCCGAGCGAGACGATATGCGTGAGAAAATTCTGCGGCTGATGATTGCAGGCGCTTTCGGGAATGTCGCGGCAGACACGCCCGTCATCCTCGGATGTCAGCATCCCGTAGACTTTTTCTAGCGTCGTATCCGACAAGGCAGTGGTCTCCTGAAGTGCGGGCTGCGCACCGGGAGTTAGCGCGCTCCCCAGCAATAACAATCCCTGCACGCGGCATGGCGGCTCTGTAACTTGAATTCACGCAAGTGCCCTTGCAGAACCCGCGCGACAGAGTTTGTAACGCCTAACAGAAAGTCCGGTTACGATGACCTACACCCTTCGTTTCACTTCTCTCGCATTGCTCGCCGGAGCCGCAGCCGCGCCCATGTCGGTCGCGCAGAATACCGGCGGCGTCTTTGGTCCGGTCGTAGATGGGAATGAGCGCTCAGTGCAGTATCGCCTTGCCTATGTTCCGGAAGAGGATGGCCGCGACCATCGCTATGCGCATCGGCTCCACGGTGAGCTGGCATTCGACAATCGGCGCAAGGCCAGATTGATCGTTCAGGGCGCCGATCGTGGCGGCCCGGATGGCCTCGAATTCGACTACGTTCAGGCTGAGCTGTTCTGGGAGCTGAGCGACGAGCAGGCGACGGCGTGGAATAGCGGCCTTCGCTTCGATGCGCGCATCTCCGGCGATGACCGTCCGGATCAGTTCGGCGTGAACTGGACGAACCAGTTCCGCATCACCGACCGGATGTTCGCCCGCGCGATCGCTCTGACCGCTGTGCAGACAGGCGACAATTCGGCTGACGGTGTGCTCCTCTCAGCGCGTGGCAGCCTCAATTACAAACTGGAAGACGGATATTCTGTTGCGCTGGAGTCCTACAACTCGCTCGGAAGCAGCGAGGATTTCGGCTTTGATGATAATAGCCAACAACTTGGTCCAACGGTTTCCGGCAAGTTTGATGGCGGCTGGGACTGGACGGCGGGCACGCTGTTTGGCGTGAGTGACCAGGCGCCGGATACAGACTTTCGCGTCTGGCTTGGCCGGAGCTTCTGACAAAGGTAGATGCGGACGGGAACGCGGGCAGGGATAGCCCGTTCAGTTTCCGTATGTCTGATACAGCCGCCAGCCGTCGAACATCGCTTCGTGAGAAGGTCTCAGAGTGGGGCAAAGGCCCGCTCTCATTGCCGCTGGCGGTCCTGATCGGCTTTGTTGAAAACACGATTGTTGTCGTGCCGATGGAGCCGCTGTTCGTCCCACTCATGGCGCTTCGCAGGAAAACGGCGTGGATGGTGGCAGCGGCACTCCTGCTCGGCAATGTACTGGGCGGCCTTCTCATGTACTGGCTGGGCGCCGCGCTCGCCGAGGAGGCCATTCAGCCGCTTGTCTCGATGCTGGATGCTGAAGACACCTACCAGCAGACAATGGAGAAACTGAAGACGGACGGTTTTGCGACGCTGTTCATGATCGGCATCACGCCGTTTCCATTCCAGGTCGGCGTCGCGGCGGCTGGCGCGGCCGGCTACAATCTCGTCCTTTTCACGCTGGCCGTCGCCCTTTCCCGTTCTATTCGGTATTTCCTGCTGGCCGGACTCGTCATGCTGGTTGGGGACAAGGCCGAGAAGATGCTCAAGGATCACGAGCTTGAGCTGACAATTGTCGGCGTCATCCTGTTTGCTGCTTTTGTAGTCTACTTCTTCGTCTTCTGATCGCAGGTTTCCGCGACGGCGCGGCTTGCCTCCTCGTTCAGCCATGGCGCACTCTTCAAACAGAGAAAAGATTGAGGAGGAATGGGCATGGCCGGTCAGGTGCAGGGAACGTGTGACGCCAAATTCGCTGAACTGAAAGAAGAGTTCGAGCGCAACTTTGCCGAAAGGGGCGAATCTGGCGCGTCGGTCTGTGTTAGCGTCAATGGTGAAACCGTGGTCGACCTCTGGGGCGGCGTT
>JAYZBJ010000255.1:0-9359 GCA_036338795.1 Pseudomonadota bacterium
CTGGCATCATCCTGACCTTCAATCTCGCCGGCCTGTACGGCATCGCCATCGCAACGACCACGATGCTCGCGTTGGCGGGTATGATCGTCGCGCTCGATGCGTTCGGACCGGTTACGGACAATGCTGGCGGTATCGCCGAAATGTCCGAACTGCCGAGCGAGGTTCGTGACACCACGGATGCGCTGGATGCGGTCGGGAATACGACGAAGGCGGTCACCAAAGGATACGCCATTGGTTCGGCTGGCCTTGGCGCACTGGTGCTGTTCGCCGCTTACAATGAGGACTTGAAGTATTTCAGCCAGAATGCCGAACCGGGCGAATTCTTCGCGTCGGTAGGTGCGGTAAACTTCTCCATCGCGAACCCGTATGTCGTGGTCGGTCTTCTGTTCGGCGGCCTTCTGCCATTCCTCTTTGGCGGCATGTCGATGATGGCTGTCGGGCGAGCTGCGCAGGCGGTTGTAGAAGAAGTCCGTCGTCAGTTCCGCGAAATGCCTGGTATCATGAAAGGCGAAGTAAAACCTGATTACAGCAAAGCGGTCGACATCCTCACCAGGGCGGCGATTCGAGAAATGGTGATTCCGTCTCTGCTACCGGTCCTGTCTCCGATCGTGCTTTTGGGCATTGTCTGGTTGATCGCTGGTCCAGCCTCTGCGCTCGCTGCAGTCGGCGCTATGCTTCTCGGCGTGATCGTGACCGGTCTCTTTGTCGCGATATCAATGACTTCAGGTGGAGGCGCCTGGGACAATGCCAAGAAGTACATTGAGGACGGCAATCATGGCGGCAAGGGTTCTGAAGCCCACAAGGCAGCTGTGACCGGGGATACGGTTGGCGACCCTTACAAGGACACTGCAGGCCCAGCTGTGAACCCGATGATCAAGATCACGAACATCGTGGCCTTGCTGATGATCGCGGTGCTCGCGCACTTCTAGCGACGCCAATACACAAAAAAGAAAGCCCTCCGGAGGAATCCGGAGGGCTTTTTTTCATTCTGACAGATTTTGAGAGGGCTTTAGCGGCGGCCGGTTGGGTTACCGGGCGTGGCTTCATCCGTACGCGGCAGTGCGACTTGACCCACGGTGCCAAAAATTTGTTCCCAGAGGCCAAGCTCACGGCCGCGGGTTGGCGTTTCGCGGGACGCGTAATTCAGAACCCGGCCATCATCCTGATTGTAGCTCAGGACCTCATCGACAACGTCTTCATCGCTGAAGCGGATAGCTGTTACCGTTCGTGCGGAGATTTCCGGGCGCAGGAACGCGAAGCTTTCCTGAATCGTGGTGATGTACATCCACGTATTGTCGTCGAAGACGCTTTCAGTGCTGGGCGAGCCAAGCTGGGCAAGTACGCTGGAACGTGTGTCTACGCCGGGCTCGATGCTGCCGGGGTTAACCTCGTCGGGTGCATAGCCATGATAGGCTTTGACCGAGGAAACGCAGCCGACGACCGTAAGGCAGGCGAGGGCCAGGCTGGCAGCGATAATCGGTTTGCTCATGCGGCTTTCCTTCCTGTTCACTCTCGATTACAGGCGAGATCATCCAATTGGCAAGTTACGGAGCGCACAAGTGAGCTGGTTGCAGCACCTTATTCGTCCGAAACGGCGTAAACTGTTGGCGCGGGCTGAGAAGCTGCACGCGTCTATCATTCAGAAAGCCCGTTCACCAGAACTGTTCGGAGAGGAACTCATTCCAGATACGCTGGAAGGACGCTTCAACGCCGTCACGCTTTATTCTGCTCTGGTCCTGTCGCGGCTGGAAAGAATAGGAGCGGAGGCGCGGCCATTGTCTACTGCGCTGAACGAGGTCGTCTTCAGCGGTGTGGATGGCGGACTAAGGGAAACTGGCGTTGGCGACGCCTCAATCGCCCGGAAGGTCCGCAAGTTGGGCGAGTCTTTTGTAGGGATCGGGAAAGCAATTCATGAAGCGCTTCTACTTGGCGAATCGACCGAAGACGCGCTGACTGACGTGATCATCAGGAACGGCGTGACGCCTGAAAGCGGTGCTCGGACGATAGCGTCGTGGCTGGCCAAAGATCATCTTCGATTGTCCGAAACTACAGACCAGGACGTCCTTCGCGGGCAGGTTTTGTGGTAGACGATCAATAGAACACAGCCACATTGCTGTCCGCGAGTTGCGGACAAACAGGCGGGCGCGTAGTTTCCCCACTCGGACAGCGGGTAAAAAGCAATAATGTCTACAGTTACGCTATCGATCGATGCGATGGGCGGTGATCACGCCCCAGCGGTTGTGCTCGACGGCCTGCAGCTTTTTTGCCGCAGCCGGTCTGATGTGAGGTTCCTGCTGCATGGCAGGGCTGATGAGCTCACGCCGATGGTCAAAGAGCGACAGCTGGCAAGTGTCTGCTCGCTGGTCGATCACGCTGATGTGGTCAGTATGAGCGCGAAGCCGTCGTCTGCCCTTCGCAAAGGTAAAACCACAAGCATGTGGGGCATGATCGAGTCGGTGAAGAAAGGCGACGCGGCGGCTGGCGTATCTGCAGGCAATACTGGCGCGCTGATGGCAATGTCGATGGTGATCCTTCGCAAAATGCCAGGCGTTCATCGACCTGCAATGACCGCGATCTGGCCTACTCTCAATGGTCGGTCCGTGGTTCTGGATGTTGGCGCAAACTTGGACGCCGATGCAGATCAGCTCGTCGAGTTTGCCGTAATGGGCGAATCCTATGCACGCGCTGTTTTCGGCAAGGAAAAACCCACGGTTGGGCTGCTGAACATCGGTTCTGAAGAGGAAAAGGGCAGGGACGCGGTCAAATTCGCGGGTGAGCTCTTGCGCACGCGAGATATCGGGATCGATTTCCAAGGGTATGTCGAAGGAAATGACATCTCCATGGGGGTCGTCGATGTCATTGTAACGGACGGTTTCACGGGCAACGTTGCCTTGAAAACGGCAGAGGGCACGGCCCGGCTTGTTTCGCGCTATGTGCGGGAGGCGCTGACCTCAAGCTTACTTTCCAAAGCAGGTGCGGCGCTGGCGTCTTCAGGCCTTCGTGACCTGAAAACCAAACTAAATCCCTCAAGCGTCAATGGCGGTGTGTTGCTCGGTCTCAACGGCGTGATCGTGAAGAGCCACGGCGGAACCGACGCCGAAGGATATGCCACGGCCGTGAAACTGGCAGCAGACCTTGCCAACAGTCATTATATGGAAGAAGTCTCGTCGGGTCTGAATAGAGTTTCCCAGTTGGGAATTGCCCCGGAAACGGTTGAGTAATGAACACCACGAAAAGTTTTATCCGAGGAACGGGCGCATACCTGCCGAGGCGCGTCCTGACCAATGACGACCTTTCAAAAATGGTCGATACCACTGATGAGTGGATCCGGGAGCGGACCGGTATCCAGCAACGATACATCGCTGCGGAAGGTGAGCTGACCTCGGATCTTGCCGTAGAATCTGCGCGAATGGCGCTCAAGAATGCCGGGATCTCCGCCGATGAGGTCGATCTGATTGTGCTAGCCACCACGACGCCTGACCAGACATTTCCGGCTACGGCGACGGCGGTGCAGGCGAAACTCGGAATCAAGCAGGGCGCAGCGTTTGACGTTCAGGCTGTATGCTCAGGCTTCCTGTTTGCATTGGCCACCGCTGATGCGATGCTTCGACAGGGCCTGTTCAAGACCGCGCTCGTGATTGGTGCGGAAACATTCACGAGAATTCTCGACTGGTCTGATCGCTCAACTTGCTTCCTGTTTGGGGATGGCAGCGGCGCTGCTGTGCTCCAGGCAGGCGAAGGTGGCGCAGACGATGGCATTATCGCTCACCACATCCGTACCGATGGCAGCAAGAGCGACCTGCTTTACGTCGACGGTGGCGTTTCATCGACCGGCACGATCGGACATGTGCGAATGCAGGGAAACCAGGTGTTTCGCCATGCAGTGACGAATATTTCCAGCGCGATCGAAAAAGTCCTGGAAGAGACAGGCCACACAATTGATGAGATTGACTGGTTCGTGCCGCACCAGGCCAATCAGCGTATTTTGAATGGCGTCGCGAAACGTCTTGGTCTTGAAGAAGACAAGGTCGTGTCCACTGTGGCCATTCATGGAAACACCTCCGCAGCGTCCATTCCTCTCGCTTTGCACACTGCAGTGAGCGATGGACGGATCAAAAGCGGCGATCTTGTGTTAAGTGAAGCAATGGGCGGCGGCTTTTCGTGGGGCGCCTCTCTCTTCAGGCTGTAATTCTTTCATTAAGAAATCGGCCTTATCTGTTAACCAGAGGAGCTGATGACGTGACCAGCAAAACCATCACTCGGGTCGAACTCGCTGACGCGATCGTACGGGAAGTCGGGCTTACCCGGCAGGAATCGGGGGACATCCTCGACCGTATGCTCGAAATGATCGGCAAAAGCCTCGAGCATGAAAGCGAAGTGAAACTTTCGCGGTTTGGCAATTTTGTTGTCCGCAAGAAATCTGCGAGGTCGGGTCGCAACCCAAAAACGGGTGTCGAGGCTAAGATTTCTGCAAGACGCGTGGTGACGTTCAAGCCCTCTCCAATGCTGAAGAGCCAGGTCGAGAACGGCCAATAACACGAGAGGAATATCACATGACGGCTGCTGCAAAACGAGTTGAGAAATCGGCTGACGCTTATCGTTCGATTGGTGAAGCCGCTGAAGAACTCGGCCTGCAGACTCACGTCCTGAGATATTGGGAAAGCAAGTTTACCCGTCACCTCAAACCATTGAAGCGCCCCGACGGCCGCCGGATGTTTCGTCCTGAGGACATGGAAGCTCTGCGTGCAATCCAGCTTCTGGTGCACGAACGTGGCATGACGCTCAAGGGCGCCCAAAAGCTCATCAATGAGCAGGGGATCTCAAAGGTGCTCGCTGGCAAGGCCATTCTTTCGACGAAGGCAGGCGACGTCGCACCGCAAGTCAGCCCGGCTAGAGAGCTTCAGCAGTCGATTCGCAAAGCGTTTGCTGCGGGTGAGCCAATTGAAGTCTCCGAGACCGACACACGTCAGAGAATGGAAACGGTCCTCGCCGATCTGGTCGATATCAAAGCCCGGCTAGACAAGGCGCGCCTTTCGAAAGCGGCTTGACGCAGTCGCGGCGATTGCAATGTGCTCTCGCCGCGATTAAAGCCTTCCCTCGTCGGAGCGTAGCGCAGCCCGGTAGCGCACTTGTCTGGGGGACAAGGGGTCGTGGGTTCGAATCCCGCCGCTCCGACCATCTATTTGAAATTCGATCAGCTAGAGAGGCGGGCGTGGAAGCGTGTTGCCTTCACTGCATTATCCCATCCACGCAATAGGTGCGCGCGTTCGTCCTCGGTCATGTTGGGCTGAAACTCTCGCTCGCTTCGCCAAAGCGATTCTAGCTGATCGGTGTTTGAGAACACGCCGGAAGCAAGCCCGGCAAGGAAAGCGGCGCCTCGTGCCGTGCTTTCAATAATCTCTGGTCGACAAATACGAATGTCCAGAATGTCTGCGAGGAACTGGATAAACCAGCTATTGGCGACCATGCCTCCATCGACGCGAATCTCACCAACCGCAAGGCCGTCGGTCCGCAATGAATCAAGCAGGTCATGAGTCTGGTAGGCAACGGATTCGATTGCAGCACGAACGACCGTCGCCCGGTTTGAGTCTCGCGTTAGTCCGAAGATTGTTCCTCTTGCGTCGCTCTCCCAATGCGGAGCGCCGAGGCCTGTGAAAGCCGGAACCATATAGACGCCGCCATTTCCATCGACACTTGCCGACATGGCTTCCGTGTCCTTGGCGCTTTCAATCACCTGCAGTTCATCTCT
Organism: Pseudomonadota bacterium; assembly: GCA_036338795.1. Lineage (GTDB taxonomy): Bacteria > Pseudomonadota > Alphaproteobacteria > Caulobacterales > Hyphomonadaceae > Henriciella. Next base: position 5,750 of record JAYZBJ010000255.1, read on the forward strand.
CAGCCACTGAGAAACGGCGCCGGCGATGAATATGGACCCCTCAACGGCGAATTGCCGATCAGCGCCTGTGCGGCACGCGACTGTGCTCAGCAACCCGCTCCTTGAGCGAATTATGGTGCTGCCGGAGCTGGCAAGGAGGAAGCAGCCGGTTCCATATGTGCTTTTGACCATTCCAGGTTGCCAGCACGTTTGACCGAACGCGGCGGCTTGCTGATCGCCTGCCACGCCGCAAATCTGAATGGGGCGACCAAATATCTCTTCCGAGGTTTCGCCAAAACTGGTTGTGCTCGGTTTGATTTCCGGCAGCACGGAAGAGGGAATGTCGAAGAGGTCGAGCAGGCGATCATCCCAAGTGCCGGTCTTGATGTTGTAGAGCATCGTCCGACTGGCATTGGTTTCGTCGGTCAAGTGATGTTGGCCGCCGGTGAGGCGATAAATCAGAAAAGAATCGATCGTGCCAAAAGCAAGCTGACCTGTTTCCGCGAGGGAGGCGGCTTCTTCTGCATTCTGCAGGATCCGTCTTAGCTTGGTAGCGGAGAAATAGGGATCGATGGTCAGCCCGGTACGCTCAGCGATTTCGTCTTCGCGTCCCGCTTTTCGCAGCTCCGCGCAATATGCAGACGTGCGCCGGTCCTGCCATACAATTGCGCGAGAAACCGCCCGACCGGTCTGTCGGTCCCATGCAACAGTTGTTTCTCGCTGATTGGTGATGCCAATTGTGACGACAGAGCCACCCGTCTTCTGTTCAGCCTCCAGGATCGCTGCTCGTGCGGTCGAGAGCGTTGCAGACCAGATCTCCTCCGGATCATGCTCAACCCAACCGGGTTCTGGAAAGTACTGGGTGTATTCCTGTTGAGAAACGCTGACGATGCGACCGAGGTCATCAAACACGAGCGCACGGCTCGATGTGGTGCCTTGGTCAATTGAAAGAATGAGCGGATGTGATGTCATCTGGCGAACCTAGACGCTTAATCAGACGCTCGCCAGATGCATTGAAGTGAAGTCGCAGTTACAGCTTTGACGTCGAGTACGAGCGCATCAATCAGGCCGGAAGATTGACCCGATGGCGTCTCGAATGAGTTTCTCGCCTTCGTCTTCTTCTTCCAATTCAGATGCTTCGTTCTCTCCCACGGCAGCATCCTCGTCTGACTCGGCTGGCGCCTGTTCGGCCGATGACTCGGTCGGCTGTCGACCAGAAATTATACCCGACGCGATAGCCCCGAGATCTCCACCGAGCCGTTGTTGGGCTTCACCCGCAATCCTGTCTCGAGCCGAGGCCGTGAGAGCGGCCTGGACACCCGAGAAATCAGGCGTGAACTTCGGCGATGTCCAGCTACCCTGCACACGGATCGGAACAGGAATGCCATTGAGCTGAACCGTGGCGGCCTCGCCTTGGCCGGCCCGGTCGACCGCTGGCGTAAGTTTAACGTCCATCGTTCGGCCGCCGAGATTGATCTGCCCGGCACCGCTCACGTCCAGAACCGAGTTGGCAAGTTTGAGCGTTTGAATCTGTGCGAGACCATTCTGCAGTTCAAGCTGTGCACTAAAATCGGTGAAGTCCGTTTCGGCTTGAGGAGAAACAACATCTCCCAGGCTTTGCAGCGACAGGTTGCCGGACAACAACGCCCCTGAGAGGGACCCTGCGGTCCTGACAAGTTGTCCGAGATTTATCCCTGCCAGCGCCCCGCTATCGAGATCTAGCGACAGCGTGCCATCCAAAGCGTCCACAATCTGATTGATCGTGACACCTGTCGACGACACGTCGACCGCAAACTGCCCGTTACCGCTCAGGCGATCGAATCCAGCGAGCGTCGACAGGAGCGATTGCGCCTGGATGGTCTGCGCAGCCATATTGAAATCGAAAGTCGGCGTTGATGCCGATGCGTCTACAATTGCCCGACCTTGCCAGGTTCCGCCAAAGCTTGTGAAGCGGGCAAGATCGGCAACGAGTCGACCATTCTTCAGCGTGGCTCCCAGATCAGCGTCCGACAAAGCAATATCGCCGATGATAATTTCATCAGCCACAATGCGCAGGTCTGCATTCAGCAACTTCATTGCTGCCAGATCCAAGCGCTCATCGCTCCAGCCCTGATTCGAGCTTGCCGATGATTGAGCGCTCGATTCACCCATGAACGGAGTCAGGTCCAGCCGCGGCGAAGTCACGTCTGCTTTGACGCTTGGCGAGGGACCAGATAGGTCCGCTGAAAGCGTGCCGGCCGCTCGCGTGTCATCGAGAGCGTAGGTTCCATTGCGAAGCGTGGGCGTCAAAAAACTGCCTGATGCATCACCCTCAATCGAGAATGATTTCAGCTGATCGCCTTCAGGAAGGGTGGTGCCTGTCTGGGTTATGAGTTGGCGTAACTGATCGCTTTTGGCAGACAGCTTGCCATTGATAGCCCCGTCGCCCTTCAGGCTTACATCGCCGGTGAAACTGCTGGTTAGCGTGGGGCTGCTGGTACGGGCATTGATGTTGGCGAAGTTCAATCCACTCACTGGGCCTGCAATCTGCGTATCGACCGAGACCTGTTTGACGGGTTGAAGTTGTTGGACTGGTATGCCGAGGGCTTCCGTCAGCGCATAGACATCTCTGATCGCCAGCTTCGCGTTGCCATCGAATGCCGGATCAACGCCGAGTGTGATGGCCCAATCGTAATTGGCGGTCATGCCATCCCCCGACAGTGCCAATTCCTGGAACGTAACCACGAGGGCATCCATCGGCCCGCGAACCGAACCGCTCGCACGCAATCCGCCGAGTGGAGCGGTGTTCAGTGGCAGGCTGAGATCGAGAAACTCTGCGATAGATGCAATCTGCGGCAGATTGGTTGAGAAATCACCATTGAGAGTAGGCGTGTCACCGCCGGAAAGACTACCATCAAATGTCAGGTTTCCGAGGTCAGAGCCGAATCGCGCATCGAAAACGGTCTCCGCGCCCGCCATCAGCGTCGCCGGCGTTGACATGGTGAGATCAAGTTCGAACGACTCCTGTTGAAATTTGCCATTCGCTCGAAAGCTCAGCGGCCGCTCCGAGGATTTAAGGGAGGCTTCCGCATTGAATTCGGATAGTTCGTAACGTGTTCCGGCTTGCTGGTCGTCGTAGATCAACGAAGCATTACTGAGACGAGCCCTATTGATGCTCGCCGAAAAGGGATCTGATTTTCCAGAAGGCTCTGCCGGGTCCGAAGGCTCGCTACCTGGATTGCCCAGCTGCCAGTTCACATCCCCATTTTCCAGCCGTGTCAGACGCACTGTCGCATCTTCGAAAGCAAGTTCGCCAATCTCTACGTTGCGGGAAAAAAGCGGGATGAGTTTCACGGAGCCGCGCAATGCGCCTGCCGTAATCATGTCCGGCTCATCGAAGCCATCAGGATTGGAAACTCGCACATCCTCGACCGAAGCAGAAATAACAGGGAAAACCGATATTCGTGCTTCGCCCTGGACCGTTACCGGACGGCCAAGTGCATTACTGGCCGCCTTCTCGATTTGCGCCTTATAGACCGAGGACGGAACGAAAAAGGGCAGTGCGGCTATGGCGACTAGCAGCAGCGCGAATACAGAACCGGCTATAATGAGAATACGTTTCATGGTGTCCGAACGATTGTTGAGGGATACG
>JAYZBJ010000256.1:0-9491 GCA_036338795.1 Pseudomonadota bacterium
ACAGTATCCCGTAAGATTTCAGTCCATCAGAAAGGAGACAAAAGATGGACGCACAAACACAGGACAAAGACTATACCAGCCCGTTTCTGAGTGTTGTTCAGGCCGCAGACTATCTCGGTCTAAAGCGCCAGACGCTCGACAATTTTCGCTGGGCGGGCGGTGGCCCGCGTTACCGGAAGCATGGCGGGCGCGTCCTTTATGCCCGTGAAGAACTTGACCGCTGGTCGTCGGAACGCGAATGGAAGAATACAGGCGAACCCCACCGGCCGGAGCGCCGGAATTAATGGCAAGCCTTCGCCTTCTCGCGTTCGCAGGTACAGGCATAGGGCTCATCGTTCTTGCCTGTCTGCCCCTTCAGGCCAGGTTGATCTGGAACCGGACGCCGAGCGCACCGACAGGGCTCTACTGGCTGAGCGAGCGCCCTCCCCGCATCGGCGATTGGGCACTCGTCTCAGCCGGAGCGCCAGAAGCGGTCTGGGCACATGATCGAGGTCATACCGGACCGTACTGGCCTCTTATCAAGCATGTTGCAGCCAGTGAAGGCGATGAAATTTGCCGATATGAGGGATCGATTTCGATCAATGGGAATGTGGCCGCAATCGCCCTGCGGCATGACTCCGAGGGTATGGAATTGCCCGTATGGGAAGGATGTTTCCAGCTCGGCCAAGGGCAGATTTTCCTCCTGAATGACCATCCAAGGTCTCTTGATGGACGTTATTTCGGCGTGACTGATACGAGCGACATCGCTGGGACAGTCAGTGAAGTTTGGACAGATCAGCGATGATCATTCATCCGGCGTCTGAGGAAGTGTCAGGAAGGCGGGAGAGAAGCAGGGAAAGGACTCTTCAGCGTCCCGTCAGGGCAAGATTGAGAGGCAGGCGCCTCCGGCTCCTTAAAGCCCTGTCTGCACATCTTATTTTTGGCGCCTGTGATGCAAATAAGCGCCTACCCCTGGCGCCTCTTCCGATGGTATTGCCTGTAAGTGCCTGGGCAAAGGCAGGCGCCTGTAGAAATTCGCACCAATGAGCGGCGACACGCCTTTCGAGCCAAGGCTTGGCCGGATTCGGGATCGTGGTCAGCGTGGTGCGGGACGGTTCGGAAAAGCCATCCGCAAACGCGTGGCCCGGCTGTCACGAAAAACAAGCGGCAGCCGGATCAGAAAATCACGCAGTGTGAGGGGCGCGCAGGCAGCATCCGTCTCGCGCATGCGAGGCACGCCCTATCCGGCGTTCCGAATGCGGCGCGTCGGGGTGAAGGTGCCCATCGCCCGAGCTGGACGTTTGGGCGGAGCCAAAGCCTTCGCCGAACATGTCGGCTATATTGAGCGGGACGGGTCCGGTCGGGACGGCGAGCGCGGACAGGCTTATGACCGCGACGCGGAAGACCTGGGCACGCGGGCCTTCCGTGAGCGCAGCGCCGGGGATGAACGCCAGTTCCGTCTCATCGTATCGGCCGAGGATGCGGACCGGCTCGAAGACCTGAAGCCCGAGATCCGCGCCTTCATGGCCGGAGTGGAAGAAGACCTTGGTACGACGCTGGACTGGATTGCCGTCGATCACCACGATACCGGCCAGCCACATACGCATATTGTTATTCGGGGACGGGATGCCGCCGGCGACCATCTTGTCATCGACCGCAATTATCTGATGCGTGGATTGCGTGATCGTGCCTCCCGCCAGCTGACAGAACGCCTCGGCCCACGGCGCGATCTTGAAATCCTGAGACAGGAGGCACGGGACGTCACAGCCGACCGGATGACCGGTCTCGACCGCGCCATCGAAAAGGACATGCAGGATGATAGGACTTCTCTTGGAGAACCTGCCTCGGAACGAAGCCGCTTCGATCGCTCCCTGCGCATCAAGCGGCTTCGCCATCTGGAACAGCTTGGTCTGGCGACTCGTGATGGAAACAGCTGGCACTTGAAACCCGGCTGGACCGAAACGCTCATGCAGCTTGGCCGCAAGGGCGACATCATCCGGTCGATGACGGCCCGACATCGGAACCTCGACGTCGCCAATCGGCTTGAATTGCTGGATGAAACCAGACTGGCTGGAACAACACTGTCCGGTCGTGTCGCCGGCACTGTTATACTCAATGAAATAGAAGACCGTCATGCCCTCATCCTTGAGCGGACGGATGGAAAGGTTTCGCTCGTCCCGCTTGCATCTGGCCAGAGCCCGGCTGACATCCCCGAGGGTGCGATTGCTGACATCCGGTTCACGCAAGCGAAAGCCCGACGATCCGACCATACGATTGCCCGGATCGCTTCCCTGTCTGACGGCATCTGGTCGGAAGATCGCCATGCCAGCCTCGAACCGGAATCTTCCCCTGCCTACCGGCTGGCGCACAAGCGACGACTCGAAGCCTTACGCCGTGCCGGCATTGTCCAGCGCCTTGCCAGTGGGGACTGGAAGATCGGGGAGGACTATCTCGCCCGTGCAGCCGCCTACGAACAGGCGCGCGGCGGCGCGAGAGATATTGTTCTGAGAAGCCGTGCAGGTCCGGGCGCGCTGGTTGAGGCCGACGCGCTGACATGGCTCGACGAGGTCGATCCTGAACGTCTGGCAGAGACAGGCTTTGGTGGCGAGGTACACCGCGCGCGCCTTGAACGCATGACCGTGTTGCGCAGCCGTGGACTTCTCGCAGAACAGGAAACCGCACTCTCTGCACAGGCGCGCGAGCAGCTGAAGGCCAACGAACTCGCCCGCTTCGCGGCTGCGGAAGCGCATGCCTCAGGACGGTCATTCCAGGCACTGGAGCACGGCGGTACTTTCTCCGGCCGGTTCGAGAAGATCATCGATACACATCAGGGCCGCATGGCGCTGGTTGGCCAGGAAGGAGCTTTTACGCTCGCCCGGATGCGTGCCGGCATGGGTGCCGGACTTGGCCGCGATATCGCCCTGAGGCGGAAGTCCACCGGTATAGACTGGATGATGGGGCGCGAACGCGGCCCATCGCGTTAATGGCGCATCTCCCGCCTTCTCCCTGTTTTCCGACTACCGGATCGGCAGTGCAATCAGGACAATGGCATGCCTTATGCTGCATTCGAGACCGCGCGCATGACCCATACCAAGATCCTCTTTGGCCAGATCCTGATCTGCTTCCTGATCATGTTCGCGGCGGTCTGGGGCGCAACCCAGTGGATTGCAGGGGAACTCGGGTACCAGGCCGCTCTCGGACACGCATGGTTCCGGTTTGGCGATCAGCCAGTCTACAAGCCCTGGCGACTTTTCCAGTGGTGGTATGCCTATGAGGCCTATGCACCCGGCCTCTTCATGAAAGCCGGCTTTATCGCGGCATCCGGCGGCCTGCTCGCCGCCATGGCCGCCGTCGCCGGCTCCGTCCTGAGAGCCCGCCACCAGAAACATGTCACAACCTATGGCTCGGCCCGATGGGCGGAAGGCCGGGACGTCCGGCGTGCGGGTCTCCTTGCAAAATCCGGCGTTTTCCTCGGCACATGGAACAATCGCTACATCCGGCACGACGGGCCGGAGCATGTACTCACCTTTGCCCCGACACGTTCCGGCAAAGGCATCGGTCTCGTCGTGCCGACGCTACTCTCCTGGACCTCCAGCGCCGTCATCCATGACATCAAGGGCGAGAACTGGACCCTGACCTCAAAATGGCGGTCGGGGTTTTCACGCTGCCTGCGCTTCGATCCCACAAGCCCGGCATCCGTCCGATTTAACCCCCTGCTCGAAGTCCGACGCGGTGACCAAGAAGTGCGTGATGTTCAGAATATCGCCGACATTCTGGTCGACCCGGAAGGTTCGCTCGAACGGCGCAACCATTGGGAGCGCACCGCACATGCTTTTCTGACAGGCGTCCTGCTGCACGTCCTCTACGCCGAAAAGGACAAGACGCTCGCAGGTGCCGCGCAGTTCCTCTCCGATCCCTCGCGCACGATCATCCGGACCCTGCGTATCATGATGACGACCAATCACCTCGGGACCGATGCAGCCCCGCGCGTGCATCCAGTCGTCGCCCAGGCGGCGAGGGAGTTGCTCAACAAATCCGAGAATGAACGATCAGGTGTTGTCTCAACCGCCATTACCTGCCTGACACTCTATCGCGATCCCGTGGTTTCCAAGGTGACATCCGGGAGCAATTTCCGGATCACGGATCTGGTGGACGGAGACCATCCCGTTTCGCTCTACCTCGTCGTCCCACCCTCAGACATCTCGCGAACGCGCCCGCTGATCCGCCTGTTGCTGAACCAGATCGGCAGGCGCCTCACTGAAGTCCACCCGGAACAGGGCAGCCGGCGGCGAGAACTTCTGATGATGCTGGATGAATTTCCGGCACTCGGACGCCTCGACTTCTTCGAAACAACCCTCGCCTTTTTCGCCGGCTACCGCATTCGCGCCTTCCTGATCGCTCAATCCCTGAACCAGATCGAAAAAGCCTACGGCCCCATGAACTCCATCCTCGACAACTGTCACGTGAAGGTGGCGTTCGCGACCAATGACGAACGCACAGCAAAGCGGGTCTCCGACGCTCTCGGAACAGCGACGGAGCAACGCGCCCAGCGCAACTATACTGGCCACCGCCTCGCGCCCTGGCTCGCGCATGTCATGGTGTCACGGCAGGAAACCTCCCGGCCGCTCCTCACACCCGGCGAAGTCATGCAACTACCGGTGCATGAGGAGCTGGTGCTGGTCTCCGGCAGCCCACCCGTGCGTGCCCATAAACTCCGCTACTTCGAGGACGGAAACTTTGCGGGACGTGTCGGGGAGGCAGACATTGTTACGCTGGAGCCGAACGCAGCCGGCAATGATGACTGGTGCACATGCATACGGACTCCCCACCCCGTTCTTGAGGATGCATTGAGTGGCGAGATTCAGCCAACAGCCTCATCGCAAACTGAAGGCGGTCTCGCGCTGGAGATCCCCCTGACTGACGATGCACCTGAACCTGTGGCTGAAGCGCCAGAGCCGGACCACACTCTGTCGGATGACAGTGATTTCCAGGAGATCTCTGCGCAGAAAATGCAGGATACAATTCGCAGGGCACACGGGCTCGACAAGGGCGATGACGATCTGCTTCCGGATTTTTGACCGCCATGCCAAAGCCACGCATCAATCTCCGTCTCAAACCTGACATGCACCGCCGCCTCAAGGAAGTTGCCACTCCTACGGGCGTGACGATCAACCAGGTCGTCGAACAGGCGCTGGAAGGTTTTTTTGATCCACTCGGAGCTTCCGCTCATGCCGCCGGAGTAACGGCCAGACTTATCCGCCTGGAGTCGCAGCTGTCGTCACTGGAGCGGGACCTGGTTCAGGCAAATGAGACCATAGCACTCTTTGTCCAGTACTGGCTGACGGCAACGCCGCCCCTCCCCGACATCGACCGCAACGCAGCACACGTCTTGGGTCAGAAGCGGTTTCACCGGTTCATGGATCAGGTGGCGGACGCGATTGCGACAACAGGGTAACCATCGCTACCATATGGATTCAACTTGTTGTTCTGGGAGAGGACTCTGCCCATCTTCGCTTATTGGGTAGACTTCCAACTACCAAAGACTCGAGTAGTGTTCTGGAGAAAATATGAGTGAAACCAGGTAAAGATAAACAGTCAAAGGTTCTACTTGGGGCCAGTCCACGCGCGACAGGACCGGCAGGTCCTCAATTCGAGGTCAAAGTCGCGACCCACTATGCGTTGTCTATTCTCGCCGAGACTGAAGCGTTTGGCCTTCCGGGTGCCATCATTCGACGTCTTGAGTTTCAGCGTGCTGATCAAGGCAATCCACTGGACGACATCATTCTCCACGGGGAGTGCCCAGACGGCTCGCAGCGATGCCTTGAAGTTCAAGCCAAAAGACAAATGTCCTTCACTGATAGCGACGCGAATTTCGACGCGATCGCAAGAATGCTGGCTGACGCTTGGCGGATCGATCCCCAGCGCCGCTTCGCGGTTGCGATCGAACGAACCAGCTCTTCCATTGATCGCGGTGTTCAGGAAGTGCTTGAGCTCTCACGTCACACGATTGATGACCAGTCGTTCGAGGCCCAGCTCGCCGCACCGGGCCGCAATCGGCAGATGCGCGATTTCTACGCGGCCTTCAAAGCCAAATTGGGCGCCAATGGTATTACCGACACTGCTGATGTCTTCGCTGTTCTCAGAAACTTCTCCGTTCTGGTGTTCGACTATGCACGCCCCAATTCCATTGCCGAGCACACTGATCGAATGCGCGCATCCAGAATCGCTGGAGGTAATGAGGGCCTTTACGATGCGCTAGTCTCGGAGCTTCTCGCCGCAGACGCCATCGGAGGAGAAGGAGATCGCAGGCATTGGGCCGAAAAGCTTAAAGAGCGAGGAATCCTGCTAAACGCAGTGCGTACTCTTGCGCCGGCGCGCAAGCGTATAGCAGAGATGGCCTCCTTCGCTCTTCAAGATATCGATATCCGGATTGCGGGCGTTGAGATCACGCGAAGCGAGATGAGGTTTCAACTGGAAGGCCTCATCGACGATGCAATGCTAAGCTCCGGCATAGTCGAAATTGTTGGCGAGGGCGGAACCGGCAAGTCCGCACTTCTAAGAGCGGCAGCTGATGCCCGAAGCACTCTGGTTCGCACAATTGTTCTTTCGCCGGACCGCACTCCACCTGGAGGCTGGGCCGCTCTTCGAGCACAGTATGATATCGATGTGTCCGCAGAAGATTTTCTTATGGATCTCGCTTGCGATGGGGGCGGGGTCATTTTTATCGACGGCCTTGATAAATTCCGTGATCAGGGCGAACGAAACACCATCATGGATCTTGTGATCGCCGCCTCAAGCGTTAGCGGCGTTTGTGTGGTCTTTACGGCCCGTACCGGGTGGGCAGATGCAAACGCATTCAATTTCAGCGATACTTTCACGGACGCGTTGGGTGACCGTAAAACGCTTACCATTGAGACTCTGAACGACCAGGAGGCCGAGGCACTTGCTGAAGCCTGCCCGGCACTTTCAGAACTTCTGAAGCCAGACCACCCAGCCAAGCATCTTGCGCGAAATCCGTTTGTCCTGCGCAGGATCGCCGAGGCTCGACTGCAGGCTGAAGAGATTATCAGCGAAGCTGCTTTAGCCGCTAATTGGTGGGGAACCGGGGGACATGGATTTTCGCAGTCACAGGGACAACAGCGCGCACGCAAACGCACAATCATCGCTACAGTAGAAGCTCAGTTGTCGGGACTATCTCTTGCCGATGTGAAGAAAGAAGATCACGACGCGGTATCCTCGCTCATTGAGGATGGCGTCTTGGTGGAAATCGCAGCCGACCGGGTGAAGTTCAGGCACGATATCTTCACCGACTGGGCTATTGGCATGTACCTGTCTGAGTTGTCGGAGCATTGGGGCCGCCTAAACCTATCTGCTGCGCCGGCATACTGGCTTGGCCGCGGCGTCGAGCTCTGTTTCCGCCGCCTGGCCGAAAACCCGCAATCGGGATGGCATGATGCTATTACCCGCCTCGAGCGAGGCGGCGCGCATGAGGGTTGGGTGGGCTTAGGTCTTCTTGCGCTTGTGCGCAGCGAACTGGCCATTGAGCTGCTCCAAAGCCACAGCGACTACCTTACCGACGGCGATGGAATTCTCGCCGAACGCTTGTTGCGCAGGGTAATTGCTACGCATAGTCAGCCTGCTGATAAAGTGTTGGAAGAGCTTACACCGCAAGCCGTTTCGGTGCCCGTTGGCCTGATTATCCCGAAGGGACCGGTCTGGATCCCGGTGATAGTCTGGACGGCCCAGACATTCGGGCGCCTTCCGGCGCGCGCGCTCGCCGCGGCAGTCGATGTTTTTGAAGCTTGGCTTATTTTGGCTGCATTTGGTGAAAGGGCTTTTTCTCCGGCCCTGATCGACAGGCTAACCGATCTACTAGTGGCGGATATCGAACAAGCCGACATACCAATGCCGAAACCTGGGGACACATTGCCCGAAATTCGCTACCCCGCGAACCGTGATACACGGGAAAGTGCACGACTGTCCGTCGCACTACATGCAGATAAGAATCCCGCTGCTGCTGCGCGATATCTCAACGCCGTTGCACACTCAAATCGCAGTTCCAGTTATTTTTCGGAGATCCTGCGCTTCCCCGGCAACTTGCCCTCGGCGGCGCCAAATGAATTCTGTCATGCATTCCGGCGCGCCGTCGACAACGAAATACAATCTCAGTCGCGTTCTGGCTCACGGAGGGATTATCCACCATCCCTCATGCAAATCGAGCATCCGTTTTCTTTAGGCAAGACTGGCATTGGTCTCTTTCAAAGCCTGTTCAAAGCGAACCCGGACGAAGCTCTCTCCCTCCTTCGCCACCTCATACGATCGCTCGAACAACCCGGCCCGCAGTCTTACTCAATAGACCTTATGCTTGCCGGCGCGGCCAAAGAGGTATCGCCCGTTTCCAGTTACGCCTGGTCCAGGGGTCATGGGCCGTCTCTGCTTGTCTCGAAGGCGCTATGTGCGCTGGAAGACTGGGCTCATGGTCTGCTCGACAAAGGTGGGAACCTTGGTGAACTGATCGAAAAAATTGCCGATGATCAACCGATAAGTGCGGCGTTCCTTCTCCCTATTGTAGATCTCGTACTCTGCCACGCAAAACTTGACTCACCGCTGCTGCACGACCTTCTCGCATCTCCGGAGCTGCTTGCACTCGATGGCCAGCGTTTGCAGCACGACCAGCTCGACCATATGCAGGGAGGCGGAAACTTCCGATGGGATCGTGGTCCCGCCACTGACCGCCTTGTCACGGAATCTCTCGCTGGCAAGCCGTCCCGCTCAATCAGTCTGCACAACGTGATCCCGCAGATTGTTGTCCGCCAACCCGAATTTGCAATCGAGGATCTTCGGCGGCGTATCGAAGAGGCGGTCGATAGACTCGGTACATGGACTAAGCCAGAAGTCGATTGGGCTGCCCCAGAATACATGGCGTCTCACTCTCTAAGAATGACGCATCGAGAGAATTATCGAAAAGTATCCGAGACTGGCGACGATGGAGAGCTTGTCGAGGGCTACATCTATGAGTTTCCGCCAGAACAGCAGTCCTGGTTGGATCAACAATCAGAGGTGACATCTGCACAACACAAGGCATTCACAGCGTCACTCGCAATGCGAATGAGCATGGATAAAGAGGATGCCGATCTCCGTGTGCCGGTGGGAGATGCCTTACAACTCCTGTTGGATGGCGGCCACACAACCGCTCCCAAAGAAGCCGTTGACTTCGAACCAGATGATCCATGGATTGCCAGGGTCGGCGCGGCAGCCTTTCTTGCGCGTTACCTGTCCGATGATCAACTGCCGCGGCACGCTCCCATTCTATCCAGCGTATTTGATCAAGCGCTGGCGGCAGCGGCGAAGTCACGGACCAATCTGCGGTTTGACATTATGTATGATCCCACAGCTTTGGCGCTGTGCGGTCGGCTCTACTTGGTCAATCGTGCCGCGCCAGGAGAGAATGTGTCCCAGCTTCTGACATTGACTGGGCTACATCCCTCCGCAGCAGCAAGCGTATTTTCTCG
>JAYZBJ010000257.1:0-16874 GCA_036338795.1 Pseudomonadota bacterium
CCTTGCCGAGCGGGTCGGTGTTCAGGTTGATGTGCAGAGAACCCGCAATCGCGTAGGCGACCACCAGTGGCGGCGAAGCAAGATAGTTCGCGCGGATGTCCTGGCTGATGCGGCCTTCGAAGTTGCGGTTACCGGAAAGGACCGATGCCGCAACCAGATCGTTCTCGTTGATCGACTTGGAAATGGCTGGTGGCAGCGGGCCTGAGTTACCAATGCACGTCGTGCAGCCATAGCCGACGAGGTTGAAGCCCAGCGCGTCCAGGTCGTCCTGGAGGTTGGCCTTCTCGAGATAGTCGGTGACGACCTGCGAGCCCGGTGCGAGGGAGGTTTTGACCCACGGCTTGCGGTCGAGGCCCAGCTCACGTGCCTTGCGAGCCAGCAGGCCGGCGGCGATTAGCACGGACGGGTTGGAGGTGTTCGTGCACGAGGTAATTGCGGCGATGACGACCGAGCCGTCGTGGAGGTGATAGTCAGCGCCTTCGACCGGATGCATCGACACGCCATAGGATTCCGGGTCGGTGTAGACGTTCTGTGCGCCTTCATCCACGAAGCGGGCTTCACCAGCGGATTGCGGCGTCGTTGCCGGATCCTTGCGGCCGCCGCGAATTTCGGCGAGCGCGTCGCGGAATGCCGTGTCGGCCTCGGAGAGAAGCACACGGTCCTGCGGGCGCTTTGGACCAGCCAAGGATGGCACAACGCTGCCAAGGTCAAGTTCCAGCGTGGAGGTGTAGACAGGATCTGCCATCTCCGGGCGCCAGTAGCCCTGAGCTTTCGCATAGGCTTCGACCAGCTTCACACGCTCCGGGTCACGGCCGGTGTCGGAAAGGTAGGACAGCGTTTCTTCGTCAACCGGGAAGAAGCCACAGGTTGCACCGTATTCCGGTGCCATGTTGGAGATGGTCGCTTCATCCTCGAGTGTGAGGTTGGCGAGACCTTCGCCGTAGAATTCGACAAATTTGCCGACGACGCCGTGCTGGCGGAGCATCTGGGTGACGGTCAGTACGAGGTCGGTCGCCGTTGCGCCTTCTGCCAGCTTGCCGGTCAGCTTGAAGCCGACAACTTCCGGGATGAGCATGGAGACGGGCTGACCGAGCATTGCAGCTTCGGCTTCGATACCGCCAACGCCCCAGCCGAGAACGGACAGGCCGTTGATCATTGTGGTGTGAGAGTCAGTACCGACACACGTGTCGAAGTAGGCAATGGTTTCGCCATCTTCTTCCTTGGTCCAGACCGACTGGCCGAGATATTCGAGGTTTACCTGGTGGCAGATGCCGGTGCCCGGCGGGACAACGCGGAAATTGCGGAATGCCTTGGAGCCCCAGCGAAGGAACTCATAGCGTTCCCGGTTACGCTCATATTCGATTTCAACGTTCTTCTCGAAGCTGTCAGCATTCGCGAAAAAGTCCACCATCACGGAGTGGTCAATCACGAGGTCAACAGGAACGAGCGGGTTGATCGCTTCGGCATCGGCGCCGAGGGTTTCTGCAGCGTCGCGCATGGCGGCGAGGTCGACGACAGCTGGAACGCCGGTGAAGTCCTGCATCAGGACGCGAGCCGGGCGGTAAGCGATCTCGTGCTGTGCGCTGCCTTTGTCATCCAGCCAGTTCTTGAACGCGATGATGTCGTCCTTGGTGACCGTCTTTCCGTCTTCATTGCGCAGCATGTTTTCCAGCAGCACCTTGAGCGAAGCGGGAAGGCGTGACACATCGCCAAGACCGTTTTCGGCAGCAGCCGGGAGCGAATAGTAGGTGTAGGACTTTCCGTCGACGTCGAGCGTCCGGCGGGCGTTGACACTGTCAAGGGATGGCATCGTTGGCATGACCTCTTCTTGCATCATCGGATGGAGCGCGCGTGGCCGCGCGGCGCGGTGTTGCCCGCGTCTTACAGGCCTATCCTTATATGTGCAATCGCAGCATTCTGCGGCAATTGTCACGGAGAAACGAGTTTGACCAAGGGGCTGCTGCTGGAAGCCGATGGGCTGGGGGCGATCAGAGGTGAGCGCGTGCTGTTTTCTGGGCTGCATCTCAGTCTTCGGCCCGGTGAAGCCCTGGTGCTGCGCGGGCAGAATGGATCTGGAAAATCGACCCTTCTGCGCATGCTCGCCGGACTAACCCAGCCGGCTACAGGTGAAGTCAAACGAAGCGCGGGTCACCACTGGGTCGGCCACCGCGATGGCATCAAATCCCATGAAAGCCCAAGGCAGCACCTGGCACACTGGGCGCGCGTCTGGGGCAGTACGCTATCACCTGCAGGGGTTGCGGACAGCATGGGCCTGAAGCGACCGATGGATGTTCCCGGTCGCCTGCTTTCGGCCGGTCAACGACGGCGCACTGCCCTCGGGCGCATTCTTCTCGTGGAAAGGCCGATCTGGTTATTGGACGAGCCCTTCAACGCGCTTGACGCCGCAGGACGCGAGCTTCTCTCCGGCATCATTGCCGCCCACCGAGAACAAGGTGGCGGCGTCATTGCGGCGCTGCATGGCGACGCGCCATTCGATGCAAGCCGGGAGGTGGTACTATGAGATCGCCATCTCCCATTATGGCAGCGTTCCGCCAGGCGCTTGCTGAGGCTTGGGCTGGTGGTGCCGGGGCACTCTTGCCCATCGGCTTCTTTGCGGGCGCGGCCATGCTCGTACCGTTCACTGTCGGCTCCGAGGCTGGCCAGCTTGCTGCAATTGGAACCGGCGTTCTCTGGGTCGCGCTGGCACTTGCCTCGCTGGTGTCTATGGAGCGTCTGTTTCAGGCCGACCTTGAAGATGGCACGCTCGAACTCTGGGCGCAGGAGGAGGCGCCGCTCTTTCTTATCGCCGCCGCCAAAATCCTCGCGCACTGGTCTGTTTCCGGCCTGCCGCTTGTCTTGCTGACTCCGCTTATCGGTCTCACTCTGCAGCTGCCCGCTGAACAACTCCTGCCCGCCATGCTGGCCTATGGGCTGGGCGGGCTCGCCTTTTTCTTCTGGGGCGGCGTCGCCGGTGCGCTTGCGGCCAGTGTGCCCCGCGGTGGCCTGCTCATCGCGCTACTTGCTTTGCCGCTCTTTGTGCCAACAGCCATTTTCGGTGCATTGGCAGCAGAACCGGGCGCGGACGGCCCCAATATTCTGTTTCTCGGCGCGTCGACACTATTTGCGCTGGCGATTGCGCCTTTCGCCGCATCTGCGGCACTTCGCTTGGCCGTCGACTGATCGGCGAGTATTGAGGGGTCAATGATCTCGATTTTTGCCAATCCGCACCGTTTCATGGCGCTGTCGAAATGGCTGGCGCCCGCCTGCCTCGTCGTGGGCGTGACATTGATCGCCTGGAGCGTCTGGCAGGGTCTGTGGGTCGTGCCACAGGATGATTACCAGGGCGGCGATATCATGCGCGCCATGTTTATCCATGTGCCATCAGCCTGGCTTGCCATGGGAAGCTATATGGGGCTCGCGCTGGCGAGCTTCGTTTGGTTTATCTGGCGCCACGAACTCGCCGACATGGCCGCGAAGTCTATTGCGCCAATAGGTGCGGGTTATACTGCCATGTGCCTCGCGACTGGGGCGATCTGGGGAAAGCCGACCTGGGGGACCTGGTGGCTCTGGGATGATGCACGGATGATGTCGGTCCTGCTCATGTTCTTCCTTTTCCTTGGCTACATGGCTCTCCGGGCAGCCATGGACACACGCCAGAAGGCGGCGCGCGCAGGCGCGATCCTCGCCATGGTCGGTGCGGTAAACGTTCCGCTGATCAAATTCTCAGTCGATATCTGGGCGTCCATCCACCAGGGGCCGAGTGTGCTTCGCGCGGATGGACCGGCGATGCCGGCAGTTTACCTGACGCCGCTCATGATCGGCGCGCTGGGGCACCTGATTTTCTTCGGTGCGTTGACCATGTTCCTGATGAGAGCCGAAGTCTGGCAACGTCGCGGCGATGTCATCATGGCCCGCAAACTGGCCGGAGGATGACGCGACATGCTTCCTGAGTTCGATGACAACGGCGCCTTCATCTGGGCGATTTTCATAATTGGCCTGAGCGTTCCAGCGCTGTTGGGCATCTATGCCGGGATGAAAGCGCGACTGGCGAAACGCCGGCTACAGCGCCTGCAGTCGAGTGAAGATTCATGAGGCGCTGGCTCGCCATAATGCCGCTCGCAGGGCTCGCCGCGCTCGGCGCGCTTGGGGCGTACCAGCTTATGCAGCCTGAAGAGGAAAGCTTCACCGCGAAAGCCGACCGTGTCGCGCCGGACCGTGCGTTTCCGTTGCTTTACGACGAGAATGGCACGCTGAGCTTCGCACCGCCGCCGGGCGACAAGCCGGTTATGGTCAACCTGTTTGCAAGCTGGTGCGCGCCTTGCCGGGCCGAGCATGGGGACATCACGCGATTGGCTACGATTCATCCGGGGCAGGTGTTCGGCCTGGCTTATAAAGACGCACCTGACGCGACGCGCGGCTTCCTGCAGGAACTAGGGGACCCATTTGTTGAGATCGGCGTCGACCGGGACGGGCAGGGCGGTCTGGATTTTGGCCTCACGGGCGTTCCTGAAACCTTCGTGATCAGCCCTGAAGGACAGATCATCCTGCATGTTCGCGGCCCGCTGGACCGGGAGCGGGCAGCTGAAGTCAGTGCAGCGCTGGGCGGCTGACACCTACTTCTTCTTTTTCTTCTTTTTCTTCTTCTTGTCGCCTTTGGACTTGTCGCCCTTGTCAGCTTTGGTCGCCTTTGACGCTTTCGCAGGCTTGCTCTTCTTGGGCTTGTCATCCTCTGCGGGCGCTTCGGTTTCCACGATGACGTCTTCAGCAACTTCCTCTTCCACCGGAGCTTCTGCGCCACCAATCGAGGCGAGCGAAGCAAGGAAGCCCACACGGCGGTTGGCCCTGATCATGTCGAGGACTTGTTTGTCTGCGGCTTCCACTGCAGGCAGAGCCGCTTCATAGGCCCGGCGGCCCTTGGCGAGAAGTGATACAGCTTTTGCCCGTCGGTCTTCCTTGGACTCGACGCGTTTGATGTATCCAGCACGTTCCATTCGTCCGACCATATCCGCCAGTGTCGAGCGGTCGATGCCGGTCTTGTCGACCAAGCGGGACTGGCTCTGACCTTCCTCGCTGGCCAGCGCAGCAAGCACCGCGAACTGGCGCAACGTCAGGCCTTGTTCTGACAGAGCACTTGAAGACAAATTGACGGCAGATTGTTGCGCCCGATGTAGCAAGTGGCTCGCTGACGCTGCCAGATCAAATGTCGTCGTTTGTTGTTGCTCTGTCATCGCAACCTTATCCTCGTTCGTATCCGACATAGTCTTCTAAACACTTCCCCATGTGAAAACAAACCGTACCCGGATCAACACTTTTCCCCAATAAAGCGAGACAATTACAGCATCATGACACAGACGATTCCCGAGAACTTTGAGCGACGCGTTCCGGAGGGCGATGATCATGAGCGCCGGGTTTGCAACACGTGCGGTTTTATCGACTACGAGAACCCTCGGATCGTTGCTGGGTCAGTCGTTGTCCGTGACCGGAAGATCTTGCTTTGCCGGCGTGCAATCGAGCCACGCAAGGGATACTGGACGCTTCCGGCCGGATTCATGGAGCTGGGAGAGTCTATCGAAGAGGCGGCGATGCGCGAGGCGCAGGAGGAGGCGTGCGCGACGATCAAGGTCGACCGCTTGCTGGCCATGTATACAGTTCACCGGATCGGGCAGGTTCAGATGATGTTCCGGGCAGAGCTTCTGTCCGACATCCGTCCGGGGCCCGAAAGCCTTGAGGTCGGCCTTTTCGACTGGAAGGATATCCCTTGGTCCAAACTGGCCTTCCCCACGGTGGTGTGGGCCCTGACACAATATGCAGAGAGCCGCTCACTCGAGAACTTCCCGCCGTACACCAATCCGCTCGGGACAGAGCAGATCACGCGTCAGCCGCCGGTTCCTCCTCAAGGTGTTTGAGCGTGTAAGGCACGTTCGCAGCACCAAAAATAAACGTGATGACCATGTTGCCGAGCTTCCAGTTCGCCCAGACGTCTTCGGCATTCTTGTCACCAAAGGTCAGGCCCAGGAACTCATAGGTTCCGGCAGGCGCGATCGTCATGCCGGCAAACACCAGCGGCTGCTCGAAGCCGGGTGCATAGGTGCGCCAAAGAAATTCATTCCAGACAGCCATTGCGACGAAGAACAAGCCCCATCGGATCGCGAGCTGGTTCCAGGCATGATCCGGCAGGGCGAAAACGGAGCGGAACATCACACGCCAGACGTTCTGACCCACAGCCATGCTGCCGAAAATAATGGCCGCGAGGAACAGGTTCTGGATCGTCGGCTTGATGTAGATGAACGACTTTTCCTGCAACAGGATACCCAGCAGGCCGAAGCCGCCGACAATCGCTGAGGTGATGATAAGAAATGGCGGGATGGGCTCGCTATGGCGCAGCTTGTTACCGATCACGCCGAGGGTAAGAACAATCAATGCGGCCGTCGCCCAGTACAGCGCGGTATCCTTGTTGATCCATTCGGTATCCAGATTTACAATTCTCAGTGCGTTGTAGATCAGGACGAAACCGATAACGGGGATGAGATCTCCCCAGATCTGGTTGGCTTTGTCTGCGGCGGTGTCGATGCCTGGTTTTTGTTCAGTCATGGTCCTGCTTACGAAACTTCTGCCGTTCTGGATGAGCTGAGCCTGTCTCGCATGAAAGATCGTGCACCGCCAGCATCCAGTAGCCAAGCGGCTGCGATGTAGACTGTGCCCCCGGCCGCAGCCTTGCAGAAGAGTTCCAGCCAGCTGCCGAACTCTGGAACGAAAACAACCGCAGGCCACATGGCGGCGGACGCGGCTGCAACTTTCAGGAGTTCCGCAAATGGCATCGGTAGCGCGATGTAGCGCCGTCCTCGCCACGCAATGATGCCGATGCCGAGCACATAGCTGCCGATCGTCGCCACAACGGCGCCGACCAAGCCGAGAACCGGGATCAGGACTAGGTTTGCGGCGATATTGGCGGCGGCTGGAATGATCATCAGCAGGGCCTGCTCGCCCGTCTTCTTCGCCAGCTGGAACGCCTCAGTGTAATAGTGGATCAGGAGGCCGTTCATGAGACCGGCGATTGCGACCCACGGGATTATTTTCGTCGCGCCGGCACGCACATCTTCACCGATCAGGGCCTCTGCCAGCGGTGAGGCGACCAGCGCCAGACCTGACGCAGCTGGTACGCCGATCATGAGCATCGTCGAAACCAGGCCGCGGGCTTGCTTGCGAGCAGCTTCCTCGCCTTCCTCTTCCCATGCCGCGAGCACGAGGGGCGCTCCGGCCATGGCGGCCCAGGCGCAGAGCAGCAGGATTGTCTTGTCCGCGACCCCGTAGCCAGCTGCATAGGCGCCAACCTTTGCTTCACCAAGGAAGAGGGCGATCAGAAACCGATCTGCAGCCGACAAGAGTAAATCCAGCGAAAGCGCGGCCGCGACGGGCAAACCGTAGGACAGATAGGCCCGGCGTCGTGAGGTAGTCGCCTCGCCGCCCTTTGAGGCCTTGAACAGCCAGGGCAGTTGGAAGATGCAGAGCAGTACAGCAGCGCTTGCCAGGCCGATAAATGGTGCCGCCGCACCAATATCGGTGAAGAGCGCGACGAGCGCTCCAATCACGAAGCCGCCAAGCAGTTTGAACGAAAACACGGCAGCGTATCGGCCAACCTGTTGATTGGCGCGATGCGCCTCCAGCGTCGCCTGAAGAAGCGTGTTCATAGGCAGAAGCAACGCCATCCACGGCAGGATCCGGAGATACCTTGGCATGTGAGAGACAGCGATGGTCAACACAACCATGAGTATGGCTGCCATCATCAGAGACCGCAGCAACAAGGACCTGATGGTGGCGAAGTGATCTGCGGTCTCGCCCTTGGCTTTTGCCTCCGCAGTAAAGCGGTACGCCGCAGCTTCACCGGGCGCGAGCGTGAGCGAGTGAATAAGCGCCATGATCGCGAACATCAGCGCATAACGACCGTATTCGTCCGCACCAAGAAGGCGCGTGAATACATACACGCTGCCGAACGATGCGAGCGCGCTCGCGAGATTGGCTGGCAAGTAGCCAGCAAGATGGCGAAAGAGTTTCATGTCTGCCGCGCTGCTTAGCAGCGAACTCCGAAGGGAGGATTAAATCTCGCCTTCCAGCATCAGCAGCCCTGCAGCCAGTACGATGGACGCCGCAATACGACGTTTGCCAAACCCCTCCTTGAGGAACACGGCTCCCAGAATTGCACCGAAAACGACAGAAGTTTCGCGAATAGCTGTCACGGTAGCGGCATTGGTCATCGAGAATGCGAGGAGGGCTGCCCCATAGGAAAAAACGCTTGCGACGCCGCCAACCATGCCGCCCACGAGCTGTGGCCTCAACCGGGCGCGCAACTGTCCTCTGCGCGTCCAGACGGTAACTGCGGTTGTGCCGATCCAGTCCAGCATGAATAGCCAGACGATGAAGGTGAAGCGGTTGTCTGCAACCCGGACGCCGTATGCGTCTGTCACCGAATAGAGACCTATGCCGGCAGACGTCAGTAGCGCCCAGACGAGTGCTGTCTGGTTGAGTTTCCGGGCTGACAGTTCCTTGCCGCGCTCGGGCATGGCGAAAACGAACAGGGCTGCTGCCGCGAGTGACAGGCCGATCCAGCCAAGCAGGCCCGGGGATTCGTTTAGTGCGACGACAGCGATGATCGCAGTCATCATCGGGGCCAGGCCACGCATCACGGGGAAAACCAAAGAGAGATCGCCGCGATGCAGCGCCCTGATCATGCAGAATTGGTAAATCCAGTGAGCCCCAATTGCGACCGCGATCGGCGCCCACAAATCTGGCTCTGGCAGCGGAACAATGAAAGCAAACGGCAGGACGCAGGCGGCCGAAGTGAGGGAGAGCACCATGCGGGCGCTCAATACGTCTCCGCCGCGCTTCACGGCAAAGTTCGCCGTCGCAACAGTGACGGCAGAAAACAGGCAGAGCAGGACGGGGATCAGACTGTCGGACATCGGCGGCTCTCCGCGTCTGCCAGCAGCCGTTCAAAGTCAAGCGTGTGGTGGGTTTAATTGCGCACAAGGACCGCAGGCGCCGTCTCGGCTCTCGTGTCCCGTCGACCTAGTAACTAGGTGGGTACCAGTTAGGATAGGCCACGGCCAGTCCCAGAGCCAGTTCCCTTGACGGAACGTAAGGTCGGCGGACAGCTGGCTTCCTCGGACGCCGCAGCCCTTGTGCAGCCCCCACAGATAGTGCGCCTGAGGTCCCTTGGGTAGAGGGTTTCATGATTGTCATGTGCGCGCGAGCCGCCCAGGCTTGATTACGATGCATTCACAACAGGAACTCAGCTGTTCACAGGGGGTTTCGCAGCCTCCACCTGCCTGTTTGGCTAGGGGAGCAACCAATTGAAAGGAGACCCAGATGGCTCTCACGACACTTCGCGCTCGCACCACGGCTGCAGTTGCGGCGGCTGCATTGTTCGCAGGCGGCGCAGCTTTTGCTCAGCAAGCCCAGCCCGAGCAGGGCGCACAGCCCCAAGCGCAGGCACAGGCTCAGATCACGCCAGTGACCGACGCTGAAATCGACCAGTTTATCGCAGCAAATGAGCAGGTTGCGACCATCGCTCAATCAGCGAATGCAGAGCTGCAGGAGGCCGAAGATCAGGCTGCAGCGAAAGAGATTCAGGCCAGTGCGCAACAGGATATGGTTGCTGCCATTCAGGAAGAAGGCCTGACGCCAACCCGGTTCACCCAGATCGTACAGCTTGCACGCGCCGATGAAGAGCTCGCCAACAAGCTGCGCGCAAAGATGGAAGGCTAGGGCGCCGGAGCGTTCCTCACCTTTATCTCACCTCCATCCGAACCCCGTCGGCGCTGCCGGCGGGGTTTTCCTTTTTTACGCCCCGGATTCGACAGGAATGCTTGTGAAAACCGGGATCATCCCGGAAGCTGCCGGGCGAAACAGGCAAGTGGGTGAGGAAACAGGATGCGATCAATCATCATATCGGCGACGGCGCTATTCGCTGTCGCGTGCAGTCCCAACAGCGATACGGACGTGGCTGGAGACGAGGTTGCCGCGCCTCCGCCAGCGGAGAATGAGACCGAGGAGACGGGTGAGGAAACCGCCGCCATGCCGAGGCTGGCTGTCGGGCAATATTGCTATTTCCGGGACAGTGCCGACACGACCGAAGCCCTTGAGATTGAGCTGTCCGGCGACGGTGCCGTGACCGGTTCAAACTACGGGAATATCCATCAGGAAGACGCTGGATATTTCGCTTCTTTCGATATCGCGCTGACCAGCGGGGAAATCGGGGAAGATGGCCTCGTAACCTTCGACTCCGTCACGGAAGTGGACGGGGATACGCAGGTGGGAACCATGACCTGGTCGATCACGGAGGATGCTGCATCGCCTGAGGGATTTCAGGGGGAACCGCTGACGCCCGCAAGCTGCGACGGGCTGGAGGATCGCGTTTTCCCGCCCATGTAAGGCGCCTGCCGGAACATCCGCAGCCTTTGCGCGGTCCTTACCGCGCGAACAGGCGTGACATGTCGGCGAAGGCCTTGATCTCAATGGCGTTTCCAGACGGGTCGGCGAAGAACATCGTCGCCTGTTCCCCCGGTTCTCCTGCAAAGCGGGTATAGGGTTCGATGATGAAATCGACCTGGCCGGACAATTTGTCGGCAAGGTCTCTCCACGCTTCCATCCCGAGCACGAGGCCGAAGTGGCGGACCGGAACGCCCTTCCCGTCCACCGGATTTTCCGCTGCCGTGCCACAGGCCTCCGGCGCGAGGTGCGCGACGATCTGATGCCCGTGGAAATTGAAGTCGATCCAATGTTCCGAGCTACGCCCCTCTGGACAGCCGAGAAGCCCGCCATAGAAGGCTCTCGCGGCATCGAGGTCATGGACGGGGAAGGCGAGATGGAAGGGGGAAACTGGCTCGTTCATCCCCCGAAATGAGCGCCTCCCAGCAGGTCCGTCAAGGTTCCAGAACCGGCCAGAATGCATTCTGAAAACGTTCTGGTGGCGTTCTGGTAAACGTTCTGGTTCGCAGTCTGGCGGCGGCTTGCCGCCCACCCCGACTAAATTTTCGCCTGAAGGTTGATGTGCGTCCCGAGCGCCGTAAAACGGTGGGGAAACTCTGCCGGAGGGGACGCAGCATGTTCACGAGAATCCGATTGATCGCGCTCGCCGTGATTTCCGTCGCTGGCGCCGCGCTGGCATCTGCGGAGCCTTGGGACCCGGAATTGATCGAACAAAACGCCATCGCGGCCGAGCTGAATGAGAAGGGCCGGGCCTGCCACCGGGAGATCCCGAACAACACGCCTGGCGCACAGGCATGCTGGCGAACCTGCGCCAGCTATGCCCGCATTGTGCGCAACGCGCTTGAAGCCCTGCCGTCGATCCGGCTGGCGAAAATGGTCGAAGAATGCAACGGCCTCGCCGCCAATCTCGGAACGGCCACGACCAGCGCGCCCACGCAAGCGACGATCCCGCCGGCCCCGGACTATTCTGCCCGCGCTGCGACCATGCCGTCAAAGGCGGCTTACTGCCAGCAGGCCGAGGCGCGCATCGGTTGCCCGGTCGACCCGTCAGAGCCGAACTGGTTCAAGCGCGAGCAGATGTGCAACACGGCCAGAGGCTGCAGGCTGGGCTGCGGTGATCAGCGGCTTGCCGCCCGGCTGAGCTCAAACCCGGTCAGCCGGGACGTGATGATGCTGGACCGCTGCGAAGAGAACCACGATATCGTGAAAACCTGGCTCGACGGCTAGGCGCTCGCCCCGCTCCGGTGCCAGCCTAGCTGCGTGACGGGAACATGCCTTGCGTCACGACACACCGCTTCATGACGAGGTAAGGCTGCATGTTCTGCCCCGTTGAGGAGGAGCCCGGCGCATTGTTCGAGCCGTCACCCGCCAGCACCGGCACGTTGGCAGAGTCATTCTCGACGCCGCCTTTCTCACCGATCACACGGTGTGTCAGGCCCGGACCGGCCTCATCGCCGACGATTACACGGCCGCGCAGGTCTGGCAGGGCGAAAGTGGTGCGCCCATCGCCGCCATATAGGGTGCCCAGCAATGAGAAGAGGGCTGTATTCTGCGCAATTGGCAGAAGGCGGCCATCCGCCTCCATCGTGCCGCGCGGGCAGAAATTGAAGCCGACGGTGATGATCTCACCAAGATACTCATCCGGCCCTGCCTGAGCCGAAGGCGCCGCCATTGCCGCCCCGATGACCGCTGCGGTGAATATTGAAAGTCGAGCCATACTGCATCCTCCCCTTTGATGGATGCGGGGCACTCTAGGCAGCTTCGTCAAACCAGCAAGGTCAAACCCGGCTTGCCGGGAGCGCGCCTCGCTAGTAGTGCGGCGGCGGGCGGTCGACAGGGCTCGCCTGGCCGGAGGACTGCTCGGCGTCAGAGACGCGCTCGGCCAGCCGCTCGACCTGCCGCTCCAGCCGCTCAATCAGCTTCCACTGCGCCGTGATGGCCGCGTTCAGCTCCTCAATCGTCTGGTCCTGATGGACGGCGCGCATTTCAAGCTCATCGAGGCGGGAGGCGGTGCTGGGTATGTCTGACATGAGGGCGGAATTAGCGCTGGAGGTGGGGGAGCCAAGACGAAAAACTAAGCACCTTGAACGTTGTATTGACAGGGTGGCTCAGAATCCACCACAGAGTGAATTCTTGATATGGAAAATTGACGATGTTCGCCAATCTCGATCAGTTAGTTCAAGGTGTCCGCTCAAGCACTGCCAGAACCTATATAGCCGAAGCTTTAGCGAATTATCGAGCCGGCGCTTACAGGTCATCTATAATTTCGACATGGGTAGCAGTTTGCGCCGATCTCTTCGACAAAATCGACGAGCTTGCGGCCCAAGGTGATAAAGCGGCTATTGAGCTTCACCAAGAAGTCACCTCTGCATCCGAGAATCAAAATTTGGAAAAGCTGCTGAGATTCGAAAGAGATATAGTCGATGCATCAGTTAGCAAATTGCAGCTATTAGACGATCAGACTTCCAAAGTGTTGAAACGTTTGCGCGACGATCGTAATGCGTGCGCTCATCCGAATTTTTCAATTTTTGCACTAGATATACAACCGGTGGCGGAAACGTGCGCCATGTATATTCGCATTAGTTGCGAAAATCTTTTGAACAATCCGCCCATTCAAGGAAAGCAGCTGATTGATCGACTAATGAACAGGGTCGCAGACGACTCGTTCCCTACAAACTCCGACGAAGCATATGAATTTCTATCGGGAACGAATTATCTCGGTAGCGCCAAACAATCGGCAGTGAGAGGATTCGCAGTCATGCTGTTGAAACGAATGCTCGCTGGAGGCCAAGCCATAACGGTAGGGGAAGAACTGCAAGTGGCTGCGGCTCTTCAGGCCGTTTCCAGAAACTACCCAGAGTTAGTGAGAGAGGTCTTCGAAGCCAAAGCAAATGCTTTGATAGCTGAAACCGAAGACAACTTCGCTCGTCGCGCGTATGTATTTGTATCTTTGTCGCACGACCTTTGGAGCCAGATAGACAACGCCAACAGGTTGAGGCTACTGAACATCATAAGTGATTGCGACGAAAAAGATCTAGTTCGCTTTCAAATTCCTCAGTGCGCGGAGCTTCCGGAGGTTGCGGATAAGCTTAAGAACCGGCTCATGGATTTGAAGGTTGCACAGCGAAGATTTGTTCTCCAGCGGGCACCGGCGCGCCAGCTGAAGAAATTGGCCATCCACGAGTACATCAATGTGGGAAGCTTCGAGAGCGCATTTGAGGTAGGGAGCAATGTTCTTTTACCTCATTTGAAGTTCTTCGACACAGAGGATCTCTCTGAAATTCTGGATGGTGCTCTAAAAAACTCAAAGTTTCACGGCATAAACCAAATACTGAATGCTGGCGGTACTGACTCAGTACTAGCGGAGCTAGCAACTGTGACCTGTAACAGCGATAGAGCGCGAGAATTGTGGGGCGACTTTTGGACGCAAGCCTCGGAAGGCTATACCGGGCTGGAAGAGACCGAAGAGGTTCTTGTGTCAAAAGGGGCAATCAAAGCTTAGCGAGCCTACTCGGTTTCCACATAAATCTCAGCGCCTTGCGCCATGAATTCCGCGCTCTTCGCTTTCATCCCTTCTTCGGCCTCTTTGGCCTGGCGCTCGAGGTCGGCTTTCTCATTGTCCGTCATGCCGGCCGCATAGTCGCGCACCTCTGCCGTGATCTTCATGGAGCAGAATTTGGGGCCGCACATGGAGCAGAAATGGGCGACCTTGTGGGCCTCTTTGGGGAGGGTCTGGTCGTGATAGTCGCGGGCGGTTTCGGGGTCGAGGGAGAGGTTGAACTGGTCCTCCCAGCGGAACTCGAACCGGGCGCGTGAGAGGGCATCGTCGCGGATCTGCGCGGCGGGGTGGCCCTTGGCGAGGTCTGCGGCGTGGGCGGCGAGCTTGTAGGTGATGACGCCGACTTTCACGTCGTCCCGGTCCGGCAGGCCGAGATGCTCCTTGGGCGTCACGTAGCAGAGCATGGCCGTGCCGTACCAGCCGATCATCGCCGCGCCGATGCCGCTTGTGATGTGGTCATAGCCGGGCGCGATGTCTGTGGTGAGGGGGCCGAGCGTATAGAAGGGCGCCTCGCCGCATTCGCGCAGCTGCTTGTCCATATTGATCTTGATCTTGTGCATCGGGACGTGGCCCGGCCCCTCGATCATCACCTGGCAGCCCTTGGCATGGGCGATCTTGGTCAGCTCACCGAGGGTTTCGAGCTCTGCGAACTGGGCGGCATCATTGGCGTCCGCGATGGAGCCGGGGCGCAGGCCATCGCCAAGGCTGAACGAGACATCATAGGCGCGCATGATATCGCAGATGTCTTCAAAGTGGGTGTAGAGGAAGCTCTCCGTGTGGTGGGCGAGCATCCACTTTGCCATGATCGAGCCGCCGCGCGAGACGATGCCCGTGACGCGCTTGGCGGTGAGGTGGATATAGGCGAGGCGCACGCCCGCATGGATGGTGAAATAGTCGACGCCCTGCTCGCACTGCTCGATGAGCGTGTCGCGGTAGACCTCCCATGTCAGGTCCTCGGCGATGCCGTTGACCTTCTCCAGCGCCTGGTAGATCGGCACCGTGCCGATGGGGACGGGGCTGTTGCGGATGATCCATTCGCGCGTGTTGTGGATGTTGCGCCCGGTCGACAGGTCCATGACATTGTCGGCGCCCCAGCGCGTCGCCCAGACCATCTTGTCGACTTCTTCCTCAACCGATGAGGTTACCGCGGAGTTGCCGATATTGGCGTTGATCTTGACCAGGAAGTTACGGCCGATGATCTGCGGCTCAAGCTCCGGGTGGTTGATGTTGGCCGGAATGATGGCCCGACCCCTGGCGATCTCGTCACGCACAAATTCAGGCGTGATGAACGCAGGGATTTCCGCACCGAAGCTCTCGCCCTCGGCGATTTTCTGCTCGGCATCTTCCAGCACTTCCTGACGGCCAAGGTTCTCGCGCTCGGCGACGTAGATCATCTCCTTGGTGATGATGCCGGCGCGGGCAAATTCATACTGGGTGACGAGCGGCTTGCCCTCGGCATTGACCGGCGGATCGAGATCCATCGAACAGGGCGAGGAGGCGACTTCGGTCTTGTTCAGGCTGGCCATGCCGCGCAGCGGCTGGTGGCGCGTCGGGAATTCGCGGGCGAGATGCTTGCCGCTGACGCCGCCATTATCCTCGGGCTTTACCTCACGGCCTTCATATTGCTCGACGCCGCCGCGTGCGAGAATCCATTCGGTGCGGTGGCGCTCCAGCCCTTTCTCGACGTCGATCGTCACTGAGGGATCGGAATACGGCCCGGACGTGTCATAGACCGGCACCGGCGCTTCGTTGGCGGACGGGTGAAGGTCAATCATCCGGCGCGGAACGCTGAGGCTCGGATCGGCCTTGGGATGGGTGTAGACCTTGCGGGAGGCTGGCAGCGGCCCTGTCGTGACCTGCGGCGTCGAGAATTCGGACTGGTTGGTGGGCTTGTTCATGAGGGGTCTCTCCAAATGGTTTGAGACCCGGGGGCGCGCGCGGTTTTTTCCGTTCCTACGCCGGCCACCTCCTCGGCGAGGAGATTTCCCGGATCAGGTTCTAAGGGTGCTGGACCTGCATCTGGTCCATCTCAGCGCTAGCAAGACGCGCCCCTCGGATTTGGGAGACCCTAGAGCAATGCGTCGCCTTCGAAAAGAGGGGCTGCGCCAACAGTTTCGTGCGCCTTGCCCGTTCGGCATGTCTCGGCCATGTACGTGGAATGTCGCTCGATCTCGACGCCTATCTGAAACGCATCAATTATTCCGGCCCGGTTCGGCCTGACATTGAGACGCTGAATGCGCTTCACGAGGCGCATGTGAATGCTGTGCCATTCGAGAACCTCGATGTGCATGCGAGCCGACCGGTGTCCTTGTCGCTGGAGGCAGCCTACAAAGAGATCGTGACCCGGCGCCGGGGTGGCTGGTGTTTCGAAATGAATGCCGTGTTCGGCTGGGCCCTCGCGGAAATCGGGTTCGAGGTCTGCCGCCTCGCGGCAGGCGTTCGCCGGGCTTCGCTTGGTGATGCCGCCATCGGCAATCACCTGGCGCTGCTGGTGCGGTTGGAGCGCGACTATCTCGCCGATGTCGGCTTCGGCAGCTCACAGGTCACCGCGATCGCGCTGGAAGAGGCCGTCACCAATCATCCGCCTATACAGATGGCACTCACCCACCTGCCGGACGGATACTGGCGCTTGCATGAGGGTGGGCCGGGTTCGCTCGTCAGTTACGATTTTCGCGCCGAAGCGGCCGATGAAGGGCTGCTCGCCGAGAGCCACGCCTGGCAGTGCAGCGATACGAACAGTATCTTTCGCAAGACGCTGACAGCGAAAATCCGGCGCGGCTCGACCTACTTCATTCTGCGAGGCTGCGAGCTGGTCACGCAAATGCCGGGG
>JAYZBJ010000258.1:0-3669 GCA_036338795.1 Pseudomonadota bacterium
GCTATCCCGAGGACTATATCGAAAAAGTCTGGCGCGGCAACAGGCTGCGCCTGAGGGGTGCGGCTGAAGAGGCCAACACCTCAGAGACCGGATCGCCTGACGTCCTGAACTAGGCCCAATAAAAAAGCGGCGCGCTCCTCACAGAAGCGCGCCGCCCTTGTATCTGCCGTCAGCGTGATGGCTAGCCGTAAATCTCGGCGAGGAAATCCTTCAGTGCGGCCAGCGAACGGCGCTCGGCATCCTTGTTGTAAACTGTGCCGAAGTCTGGATCGTTCGCGTCCGGATTGGTGAAGGCGTGCTTGGTGCCGCCATAGGCATGAAGCTGCCAGTCAGCGCCCGCATCGCTCATTTCCTTAGTGAACGCCATCACGTCTTCCGGCGTCGCCATCGGATCGTCCCAGCCGTGCAGGACGAGGATTTTTGACTTCGTCTTGTGATCGTCGGTATTGCCCGGCGCGCCCAGAAGGCCGTGGAAGGATGCAACGCCATCGACCGCCATGCCAGCGCGGGCCATGTCGAGAACGGACAGGCCGCCAAAGCAGAAGCCGATTGCCGACCCCTTGTCACAGCCTGACTCTTTCTTTGCTGTTTCCAGGCCCAGCTTGAGCCGGCTCTGAAGTTCTTCGCGGTTGGATGCGAGCGGGTTCATCAGGGCCTGGCACTCTTCGACGGTCTCGCCGCGCTTGCCTTTGCCGTATACGTCCATGGCGAAGCCGGCATAGCCCCATTCGGCCAGCATCTTGGCCTTGTCGTGGTCGAATCCGTTCTGTCCGCCCCATGCGTGGGCGATGACAACGACAGCCTTGGGTGTCCCTTCTGGCATGGCAAGGAAGCCTTCATAGACCTGTCCTGCCTGTTCGTAATCGAGAGATCTGGTCGAAATACCCATGCGTGTCGTTCTCCTGTGGTTTGTCCCAGCACACTTAGGGGCGTGAACCGCCGAGGGCCAGCCCTTGCAGGAACGCGCGGACTGGTTTCTTAGTTCGATGACCATGAGGAAACGTCAGATAATCATAGATTGCGATCCAGGGCTGGACGATGCCGTCGCCCTGCTTGTCGCGCTCGCCGCAACCGACCGCATGGATGTGGTCGGTATCACTACAGTTGCAGGCAATGTCCCCGGGGATCTGACCCTTCGCAATGCCCGTATTATCCGTGAGCTGGCAGGACGCGGAAAGGACTTGCCGGTGCATGGCGGCGCGCCCGTCCCACTGCTGCGCGATCCGGTCACGGCGGAAGATTTTCACGGCTCTACCGGGCTGGGCAATATCGACTTTCCGAAGCCGGTGGTTCGTGCCTCGCGCGCTCATGCGGTGAACTTTCTCATCCGGACACTGAGAACGGCCAAGGGCATCCCGATGACGCTGGTTGTCACCGGTCCCATGACAAATGTCGCGCTTGCCTTGGCGATGGCTCCGGACATTCGGCGCGGGATTTCCGAAATCGTGGTCATGGGCGGCGCGGACAGTGAAGGCGGCAACATTACACCGCATGCCGAATTCAACGTCTTTGCGGATCCGCACGCCGCACAGGCTGTCTTCCAGGCCGGCATACCGATGCGTGTCCTCAACCTCGATGTGACGCACCAGATCCGCACAACCGATGAGCAGGTTGAACGCGTGCGTGCGCTGGGCAATCCTCAGGCGATTGCCGCAGCGGACCTGCTGGCGGCGTCGAACCTGCTGGAAGAAAAAGCGAAGGCGCGGCACGCGCCGCTGCATGATCCATCGACCATCCTGGCTATCCTGCGGCCAGACCTGTTCGAGGGCCGCAAGGCCAGCGTCGTGGTCGAGACCGAAGCCGGAGAACGGTTCGGCAAGACCGTGCCAACCTATCACGAAGTCGGGCACGTGCTCTGGTACGACCAGGCGGACGCTGAAGCTGTCTTCTCCGAAATGCTTGGCCAGCTTGCGAGGTACGGCGAATGAGCAGGCGCAAACTTGTAACGATCGGTTCGGTCAATCTGGACCTGATCGGCTATTGCGAAAAACTGCCCCAACCTGGCGAGACAGTGACCGGGGCGACCTTTGCCCAGTTTCCAGGTGGAAAGGGCGCAAACCAGACGCTCGCGGCGCGGCGGCTGGGCGCAGATGTCACCATGCTCGCCCGCGTCGGACATGATGCGAACGCCGAGGCCGCGCTGGAGCTGTTGCGCCGCGATGGTGTCGACCTGTCCCGGCTGGTCGTCGATGAGACAGCGCCTACGGGCGTCGCGCTGATCGGGGTTGAGCAGTCTGGCGAGAACTCGATCATTGTCGCCAGCGGGGCAAATGCGAACCTTTCGGCGAACGATATTGAAGGCGCAGGCCCTGCCGATGCCGTTTTGTGCCAGCTCGAAGTGCCGATGGACGCGATAAAAGCGGCCAGCCGGATCGAGACGCCGCTTTTTGCCATGAACCTCGCGCCATCACGTCCCGTGCCTGAGGCCATACTCGCGCGTGCGGACCTACTGATCGTCAATGAGGTCGAAGCGGCGTTTTATGGTGATGCGCTGGAGGCTGGCGGTGGCATGGTCGCCAAGACGCTTGGCCGGGATGGAGCCGTGCTTTACCGCGACGGCGCCGAAGTCGCGCGCATGCCGGTATTTGAAGTGCCTGTCATCGATACGGTCGGGGCAGGGGACACGTTCTGCGCGGCGCTCGCGCTCGCGCTGGCTGAAGGCATGGCAGACATGGCTGCCCTTCGATTTGCGTCGGCCGCCGCGGCGCTCGCGGTCACGAAGAACGGCGCACAGCCAAGCCTGCCGTGGCGCGAAGAAGTTGATGCATTCTTGAAAGACAAGGCGTGAGTCATGGGCGACATCCCGTACACCCGCAACCGCACCAGTCCTGAGCGTGAAGAAGCTATCCGCGAGAGCATCCGCAGAGCGGACCACATTCCCGGTTCGTCGGCCTCCGGTCGTCTCGCAACGCTAGACGATGCGCCAGAGTTTCTGGCCCTTTTCGAGCATCCGGCGATCAACAAATGGATCTATTCGATTCCGCGGCCGCTGACGCTGGAAAGCGTACGCGCTTTCATTCAGGATGCCCTCGACATGCAGGCGCGCGGCGAGGTGCTCCTGGCCTTGAACCGGGGTGAACATGGCGAGGTCACTGGCTATTCGGAAGTTCGTGTCTGGCCGGAATGGGCGGCGGGCGAAGTCGCCGGGGCGATCAGTCCTGACCGGCAGAACAAGGGGCAGGGTGCGGCCGGCATGGTGACCATCTTCACTTGGATGTTCGAGACCTTCGACCTCAACCTCATCTGCAATACCACCGCGCTCGATAACGTCCGTATGCAGAGCCTGTTTCGCCGAATGGAGTTTGATCACCAGTGCAACATGGAAAACCTTCGCCCGGACGGCACTGTCAGGGAATCGCAGGTCTGGGAAATTCCGCGCGAGCGCTGGTTCTCAATGATGGCCGGGCGCGACTAGTCCTCGATCAGGCGGCCGCTCACATCGCGAAGTTCCGGCCCGTTTACGCGAGCACGGCCGTCGCCGAAGGGTGTATCCCGCTCTGACAGTGCCTGTTTGAGGCCAGCTTCGCCAACCCGCTTCACGAATGCATGCGCCGATGCGGCCTGATGACCGCGGACGTCATTCTCCACAGCGAGCCGTTGCATGGTCCGCGCGCCCATCAACTCCATACCCAGGTTCACCGCCCGCTTGTTCGCCGCCAGGATGTCCGG
>JAYZBJ010000259.1:0-7113 GCA_036338795.1 Pseudomonadota bacterium
AGCCGACCAGGGAGTTGGGGGGGCTGTTGCCGCAGCAATCGGTGAGCGGCTGTCGCGTCTCGCGGCTGACCGCCAGGTCTTTGCGATCACGCATAGTCCGCAGGTCGCCGCAGCTGCATCGGCCCAGTGGCTGGTGGCAAAATCAGGCGGTGCGTCGAACAGGCTTGGCGAGACCTGCTTAAAGGGGCTAGATCAGCGCGAACGGCATGAGGAAATCGCCCGCATGCTGTCCGGTGCAACCGTCACAGAAGAGGCAAGAGCCGCAGCGTCGAGGCTCTTGGAAAGTGCATGAGCAATCCAGTTCCAGTCGAGGACCTCACCGAAGATGAGGCCCGGCGGGAACTGGCACGCCTTTCAATGGAAATCCGTCTTGCGGATGCCGCTTATTACAAAGAGGACGATCCGCACCTTTCTGATGCGGAATATGATGCCCTTCGCTTACGCAACGCGGCAATTGAGGCCGCCTTTCCGCATCTCAAGCGCAAGGACAGCCCTAGCGACCGTGTCGGCGTCGAAGTGTCCGAAGCGTTCAGCAAGGTGGAGCATGGCGTGCCCATGCTGTCGCTCGACAATGCTTTCTCTGACGAGGATGTCGCTGAGTTTGTTGCTCGCGTTCGCAGGTTTCTCGGGCTTGATGATGGTGAACCGCTGTCCATCACGGCCGAACCAAAAATTGATGGACTGTCGCTTAGCCTGACCTATGAGAACGGGCGCCTTGTCCGGGCTGCTACGCGTGGCAATGGCCAGGTCGGTGAGGACGTCACCGCAAATGCGCGAACAATTGACGATATTCCCGAACAGCTTGCTGGAACCGGCTGGCCGTCGCGAATCGAGATTCGCGGGGAGGTCTACATGACAGGCGAGGCCTTCAATGCGCTCAATGCGTCGCAGGAGGCTGCGGGCAAGAAGGTCTTTGCAAATCCACGCAATGCCGCCGCAGGCAGTTTGCGCCAGCTTGATGTCGCGATCACGCGCTCACGACCACTCAGGTTTTTCGCCTATGCCTGGGGGGAAACGACCGAGGCGGTCGCCGAAACCCAGACAGATGCGGTCAGCCGATTTGCGGAATGGGGCTTTGTCATCAATGAGCTGTTCAAGCCGCACGGCGATGTCGATGGGCTCCTCAGCGCCTATCGCGACATGGCCGAAAGACGGGCGATGCTCGGCTACGATATCGATGGTGTGGTTTACAAGGTGGACCGGCTGGACTGGCAGGAGCGGCTGGGTTTTGTCAGCCGCTTCCCACGCTGGGCCATTGCGCACAAGTTCCCCGCCGAGCGCGCAGTCACGCGGCTAGAGGCGATCGAGATACAGGTCGGACGGACCGGAACGCTGACCCCGGTCGCGCGGTTGAAGCCTGTGACGGTTGGCGGCGTCGTCGTATCAAACGCGACGCTCCACAATGAAGATGAGATCGCCCGATTGGATGTGCGCCCCGGCGACATGGTGGAGATCCAGCGGGCGGGTGATGTCATTCCGCAAGTCCTCGGCGTGGTCGATCCCGAAGAAAACCGTGCTCCCCCCTTCAAGATGCCGACCGAATGTCCTGAATGTGGATCGGCCGCGGTCCGGGAAATTGACGACAAGGGCGAGGAAGATGTTCGCCGTCGCTGCACTGGCGGCCTCACCTGTCCGGCACAGGCGGTAGAGCGGCTGAAGCATTTCGTCTCTCGTAAAGCGCTTGATATTGATGGCCTGGGCGCAAAGCAGGTCGAGCTGTTTCAAGGCAAGGGCGTGGTAAGAGGCCCGCAGGATATATTCCAACTCGCGGACCGCATCGCAGAACAGGGCCTCCCGCCGTTGTCTCAGTGGGAAGGGTTTGGCGAGACGTCGGCCAATAATCTCTTCGCAGCGATTGACGCGCGCCGCACCCCGCCATTCCAGCGTTTCCTGAACGGTCTCGGGATTCGCCATGTAGGTGAGACGACGTCAGGCCTGTTCGCGAGAAGCTACCTGAAGTGGGATGCATTCTGGAGCACGGTAAACAGGGCCGCAGAGGGCGATGCGGCAGCCGAAGCGGACCTGCTCTCCATTGACGGCGTCGGTCAGACTGCGGTGACCAGCCTGAAGGATTTTGCCGGCGAGCCTCACAATCGCGACATGCTGGATGCGCTTCTCTCAGAAGTCGATGTGCAGGACGCTGAAGCGGCGGCGAGCGACAGTCCGGTCGCTGGCAAGACGATTGTATTCACCGGCACGCTGGAACGTATGACCCGCGACGAGGCTAAATCGCGCGCCACAGCACTCGGGGCGAAGGTTTCAGGCTCAGTGTCGAAGAAGACAGACATCGTCGTTGCAGGACCGGGCGCAGGCTCCAAGCTCAAGAAGGCCGAAGAGCTCGGCCTTCAGGTGATGAGCGAAGATGACTGGCTGGAGCTTGCCGGCCTGTGACGCGGGTCAGATAGGCTGACACTGCTCCTTCAGCCAGTCGGCAACCGCGCCGTCGACCAGCGGACCGATTTTTTTGAACACCTCGGCGTGATAGTCATTGACCCATTGATGCTCTTCCTTCGTCAGCAACGAAAGGTCGATCAGGTCAGGTGACAGCGGCGCCCATGTCAGGTTGGCGAAACCGAGCATGGCGCGTTCGCCGCCTTGAATCTGCGCGGCGGGCGTTACGTATTGCAGGTTCTCGATCCGGATGCCGTACTGCCCTTCACGATAATAGCCCGGTTCATTCGAAACGATCATGCCAGGTTGTAGGGCGACACTATTCCACGGCTTGGCGATACGCTGAGGGCCCTCATGTACGCCGAGATAGACGCCAACGCCGTGGCCTGTGCCGTGGTCGTAGTCGAGGCCAGCCTGCCAGAGCGCGTGACGTGCGAGCGTGTCGAGATGTGTTCCCGTCGTGCCTTCCGGGAAGCGGACGGTCGCAAGCGAAATGTGGCCCTTCAGGACCAGCGTATAGTGCCGTTTCATGTCCGCGCTCGGCTCTCCGATTGGCACAGTCCGCGTCACGTCGGTGGTGCCGTCGAGATATTGGCCGCCGCTATCCACGAGATAGAGCGTGCCACGTTCGAGTTTCAGGTTCGAAGCCGAGGAAACCCGATAGTGTGGCAAGGCACCGTGCGGACCCGCCCCCGAGATTGTTTCGAATGAAAGGTCGTTGAGATCTCCAAGATCCTCCCGGAAGCTTTCGAGCTTCAGTGCGGCATCGATCTCGGTAACCTCGCCGGATTGGGCGTCGGTGGCGAGCCAGTGCAGAAAGCGCGTTAGCGCGGCGCCGTCACGGATGTGCGCAGCTTCTGTGCCGGCAATCTCTGTTTCGTTCTTACAGGCCTTGGGCAGCAGGACCGGGTCTCGCTGGCGGAGGATGTTCGCGCCAGCTGATTCAAGCTCACGGAAAAACCAGGCCGAGGCGAGAGCGGGATCAAGGCTGACCGTCGCGCTGGAAAGCTCGGCAATTGCAGGCTCCAGCTCCTCCATCGGCCGCAGGCGAACCTGGTTGCCCAGATGCTCGCGCAGCTTGTCAGTCGATTTCCGGGGATCGAGGAACAGGTCGGCAGATCCATCGCTTTTGAGGATTGCACGCGACAGCGGCAAGGGTGAGCAGGCCACGTCGCCGCCGCGAATGTTGAATGCCCAGGCAATGGAGGCTGGGGAGGTGATGACGGCCGCGTCTGCCCCGTCTTCTTTCAGCGCCGCAGCGATACTCGCGCGCTTTTCAGATGCGTCGACACCTGCGTGCTCAAGCGCATGCGGCACGACTTCAGAGGTCGGCTCTGGCGGACGGTCCTGCCAGGCCTCATCGATAGGATTGCTTTCTACCGATTTTAGGGTCGCGCCCGCTTTCTTTGCGCTGGCTTCCAGCGTGGCCAGATCGTTCGGTGTCATGAGTTTCGGATCGTAGCCGACCGTCTTGCCGGAAAGGTTCTGCTTCGCGAGCCAGCCAAACGGACCGGGCTCCGGCAGGCCGTGAACCTCGATCAGGTCAGGGTCAGTCTGGTCACGGACCTGCAGCGTATAGCGGCCGTCGGCGAATATCGCAGCGACATCCTGAAATACCATCGCAGCGCCGGCCGAGCCGGTGAAGCCTGTTGCCCAGGTCAGCCTGTCATTGCAGGCTGGCAGGTATTCATTCTGATATTCGTCCTCGTGGGGGATGTAGAAGCCGTCGAGGCCCTGCGCCGTCATGGCGGCGCGAAGCAGCGGGAGATTGGTGCGGCCGAGCTGTGGGCCGCCCTTCACATCAAAATTCTGTCTCATGGCGCCGAAGGTAATGCGAAAGCAGGGGCAGCGGAAGGTGTGCTGTCAGCCTGCCTTGCGGAAAACCAGGCTGCACCAGCCATCCTTGCGGATGCGGTGAACGAGGCTGAGGCCGCGACTGCCATAGGCCTGCCGGACAAGCGGCTCCTGATGGGCGAGCAGGCCGGAAAGGATGATGTGTCCGCCAGGTGCAGTCAGTCCAGCCAGTGCCGGCGAAAGGCCGACAAGCGGACGAAAGAGAATGTTCGCGAAAATGAGGTCGTACGGCGCGTCACGGCGGATCGTCGTGTTCATGCCGCCGCCGGTTTCAAACGTCTTGAACGCGTTGGAGACGTGGTTCTTGGCGGCGTTCTCATTGGCGACGCGGACGCTGTCGCGGTCGATCTCGGTTCCCCATGCCCGCTGAGCGCCTGCCTTGATGGCGGCAATGGCGAGAACACCCGAACCGGTGCCAACGTCGAGGACCTTGAGCGGACGGGCGTGCTTCAGGATCTCCTCGAAGCCCAGGAGGCACCCAAGCGTTGTGCCGTGGTGTCCGGTGCCGAAGGCAGGGCCTGCCTCAATCAGGATTGGCGTCTTGCCCGGCGCTGACCTTGCGAGCGCATGGCTGCCGGCGACGATGAAGCGGCCTGCTTCCACGGGCGGAAGACCTTCTAGCGACATGGTCACCCAGTCACGATCCTCAAGCGCCTCGATGACCGGGTTCAGGCTGGGAGAGATTTCGAGGATCATCTCCTTGCAGGCCTGTGCATCTTCTTCGCTTTCGGCATAGGCGTCGAGCCGCCAGGCATGGCGACCATCTTCCTTGGCGTCGACAGCGCCGGCTGGCGAAGGGTCAGCCCAGGCAAGAGCATCCCAAGCAGGTTCGATGGCCTCGCGCGGGCCTTTGGCAGTGATCTGGTACATGGGACAAGGCCCATAGCAGAGCGGTTGAAAGCCGGATAGGGTCAGGCTCACTGGATCAGGACAGGGACAGGCAATGGGATCACGACACGCATATCTTCTAGGCGCAATGGCACTTGCCTTGGCAGGTTGCGCCAAAGCGCAGGCCAATGACGAACAGGCAACGGAATGGGTGACGATCCCTGCGGAGAACATTCTTCTGATCGACACAGCCAAGGGACCCGTCACCGTTGAGCTGAACCCGGATTTTGCGCCGATACATACGGACCGGATGCGGGCGCTTGCTGCCAGTGGTGTGCTTGATGGCGAGCGTTTCTATCGGGTGATTGAGGCCTTTGTCGCGCAGGGCGGCCTGGCAGACGAGACGAAGATCGACGCGTGGGAGACGATCCAGAACGAGAATGACCGCGCTTATGGTGGCGAAGGATATGCCCCGCTCGGCAATGCAGACCTGTTCGCCAGCGAGGTCGGCCATATTGGCGGCTTTCCCGTTGGCCGCGATTCGGACCTGGGTCGTGAATGGCTGCTCCACTGTCCCGGCGCGATGGCGATGGCACGCGATGTTGATCCCGATTCAGGATCAACCGAGTTCTATATCGTGCTCGACGCGCAGCGCTATCTTGACCGCAACCTGACGGTCTTCGGCCGCGTGATCGACGGCATGGAGCATGTTCAGGCCCTGAAAAGGGGGAAGCGCGAGATCGAGAACGGGGTTATCCAGCCTCCTGAACAGGGCGACTTGATCGAAAGATTCGCGGTCGCGTCGGACCTGCCAGTCGACGAGCAACCCGGCTGGGAAAAGATGGATACAGCCAGCGATGCCTTCGAGGCCTTCAAGACCTCCAAGCGCGTGCGCGAGGACGCATTTTTCTATCGCAAGCCACCTGAGATACTCGACATCTGCAGCTTCTCCGCCCCGGTTCGAAGGCGTGAGGCGGAGTAGTCAGCCAGCCGCTAGTCGTGCCTGGCTTGGTAATACGAATACCCGTCGCGGCGCGCGGTGTAGCTGTGATGATCGCGCAGGCCATCTTGGCTCGTCCAAGTGATGCGGTTTTCCCCATAGTCCGGCCCATCGCCGTGCGGGCCGCGATACCGCAACCGGCTGTCATGCCAGCGATCATGTTCATACCGGCCATCATGGTAGCTGTCGTAATCATGGGTATGCGCACCGCCGTCATACTCCACCATCTCATGATGATGGCTGTGATGCGACGCGTGGCCGTGGTGCCCGTGATGACCATGGGCGGACCCATGGCTGCAAGCAGGCGGCGCCATGCGGGTATAGGTCCGCGTATAGGTGCGCACGACCACCGGTTCCGTCGTATAGGACCGCGAATAGCTGACAGGGGCACAGCAACAGCCGCAAGCTGAGTGACTGACGTGCGGGGCGTGGGCGTCGCGGTGCACGCGAACGACGCGCACCTCTTTCTGGTGATGCCTGTAATCGTGATCGCTGTGGTGAGAGAGCGGTGCCGGGCCCCGTTCTGGCGGGGGCGCATCCTGGTAGCCGTCTGCCACGGCCGGCAAGGCGGCAACGAGCATGAGGCTGGCGCCGATAAGGATCGATTTATGCATGGCAGTCTCTCCTGTCCTGCAGTGAATTAGGGCTAATCAACTGTTAACACGGAAACTGCCGGCATGGCAGCGAGTTCACCCGAGGCAAGAAAAAGCGCGCATTCGCCTCTAGTCGCGTGCCGTCAACAGCGTTTATGAAAGCGGCCATGAGCAGCACACTGAAAGTCGCCATCGCTGGCGTTGCAGGCCGCATGGGTCAGCAGATCGCACAGGCCGCCCTCGCAGCGGGCCATGAGATCAATGGGGCAACCGAAGCGCCCGGTTCATCTGATCTCGACCGGGATATTGGCGATATTCTCGGCAGGGCGCCACTTGGCATCAAGTCTGTGTCGGATCCGGCCGAAGCAGCGAAAGGGGCAGATGTCTGGATTGATTTTACCGCGCCCAAGGCGACGCTTGTCGCCCTGCCGCGCCTGAAAACCGTTG
>JAYZBJ010000260.1:0-4983 GCA_036338795.1 Pseudomonadota bacterium
ACTTACACCTTACTCTAGCTATTTGTATGATGGCCTGACCACGTGGATTCATGGAAGGTATCTCTTTGTCTGGATTACTTCTGTCATTTTGCCTGTTAAATACAAGGATCTGTGGCAGGCTTTGGATGCCGCTTGTGCGCGACATGAGATCGAGTGGCGTTGGGTGAAAGGTCACGCAGGTGATGAAGGCAATGAACGCGCCGACGAGCTTGCGCGGCTGGGCGCGGTTGAGGCGCGGGTCGGCGGCTAGCCTGCCGTCAGCAATTCGTGAAACCTGTTCGGCGCCGCGCGCCGCCATGACATGACCAGCGCTGACTTCACGGTCGTCTCGTCACATTCAGCAAGGCGCATCGATGTTGCGCCCTTATCTCCCCATTTATTGGGAACCTTGCAGAAGATATACGGCTCAGCTTCGGTGAGCATGGCCTGTTCTTCTATCGACAAAAATATGTTCGCGAACTCCTGAGCGGGCGGAAGCGTGCAGAATATCTTTCCGCGCGGCGCGTCGATCCTGAAACTCGCATAATCGAAGTGAGGTTTCTCGACGGCGAGCGGCAGGTTCAGTGCCACTCGCCGAAGATCGTTTCCAGTCACAAGCCTTGCCTGTGTCTAGCTGGCCGTGGCCGAACACTTGCCGTCATTGTCCCGAAGATCGCGGCGAACGCCTTCGATGATGCGGCCGGCCTGTTCGAACTGGGCTTCTGTGAGCTCAATCGAATCGTCTTCCAGGCGGCCTTCGACGATGTCCTCAATCTCTTGAGCGGCTTCTTCGAGCGAAACATCGCCCGATGTCCGGATACCTCCGATATAGGCAACGACCCTGCGTGTTGCGTCCTGCTGCGCCTCAGACGAGGAAGCGAGCGTTGCGGCGTAGCAATCACAATAGCCTTCGAGGCTGGAACCATAGTCGGCGAGATCGGAGCCAATATCCTCGTCACCACCGAGCAGGGTCATGCAGGCCGCTACATCGGCCTTGGCCGGATCGGCTGGCTGGCACGCAGCCAGCCAGAGAGAGGCGCACGCGCCGAGCGGAAGAATCAGTTTGCGCAGCATGGCGCTCTCCTTGTCCGTAAATCGTCTTAC
This sequence comes from Pseudomonadota bacterium, assembly GCA_036338795.1. Lineage (GTDB taxonomy): Bacteria > Pseudomonadota > Alphaproteobacteria > Caulobacterales > Hyphomonadaceae > Henriciella. The sequence goes on from JAYZBJ010000260.1 coordinate 1,084, forward strand.
TGAGCGGCGGCTGCCGTCTTGGTGCCAAGGAAGCCGCGAAGACGATCTTCGATGATCTCATGCGCCTCGTTCATGATCCGGTCGATCAGTTCCTGACAGGTCGGAATGTCATGGATCAGGCCAGCAACCATGCCGCAGGACCAGGCACCGGCATCCATTTCGCCGTCGACCATGATCTTCGGATATACGCCAGCAACTTCCTCGATGATGTCCTCGAACTTGATGTCGCTGCCAAGGCGCTTCTCTTTTTCCAGGAGACGCTCGACGCCGGCATTGGTCAGCACGCGCTCGGTGTTCCGCAGCGGGCGCATGACGAGGCGGGTATCGAGCTCGGTCGCGGCGACGATGGCCTGCTTCACATTTTCATGAACCGGCGCTTCTTTCGTTGCGATGAAGCGGGTGCCCATATTCATGCCGGACGCGCCCATGGCGAGCGATGCCACCAGCGACCGGCCGTCTGCCTGGCCGCCTGAAGAAACGAACGGAATTTCCAGCTCGTCCGCCGCGCGAGGCAGCAGGATCATGTTCGGCACATCGTCTTCGCCCGGATGGCCGCCGCACTCAAAACCGTCAACGGATACAGCGTCGCAACCAATGTTCTGCGCCTTCAGGGCGTGACGAACGGCGGTACATTTGTGGATAACCTTGATGCCGGCATCTTTCAGCACCGGCAGGACCTGGGCCGGGTTATTGCCAGCCGTCTCAACCGCTTTGACGCCGCCTTCGATAATCGCCTTGATGTAGCCCGGATAGTCTGGCGGGTTCACCGATGGCAGGAAGGTCAGGTTCACGCCGAACGGCTTGTCAGTCATGTCCTTGCAGCGCGCGATTTCATTGGCGAGATCGGCAGGTGACTTCTGCGTGAGGGCGGTGATGATGCCCAGACCGCCCGCATTCGACACGGCCGCAGCCATTTCAGCGAAGCCCACATAGTGCATACCGCCCTGGATGATCGGATGCTCGATGCCGAACATCTCCGTAATTGCAGTTTTCATCTCGCTAACTCCTGAAATTTGTAAGCATTTCCCCGGACCATAATGCGTCGGCAAGCTAGCGAACCGCAAGGCTTACGGCGCGTAAGTTGTGGGTCTCCTATTCGAGCAGCATGCCAGGTTGAACGCGAGCTCGTCTTCAAAACCTACGGCAGCGCTGGCTCTCGGGACGCAACAGGCTTAAACTCGGCATGGTCGATGAGGGGGAGACCGGATGATGAAGCTGCTTGTTCATGGCGTACCCGATACGCCCGCGATGTGGGACCCGCTGGTGGATGCGTTGCAACTGCCACCTTCAGAAATCGAGTGCCCTGCCCTCCCCGGTTTTTCGGTTCCGGTTCCCGACGGCTTCGATTGTTCCAAGGAGGCTTATGTCGATTGGCTGCTTTCCGAGGTCGAGCGGCACTACAAGGCAACCGGGCCGGTCGACCTTGTCGGTCATGACTGGGGCGCGATTCTTGTCATCAGGGCCGCCTGTCTGAAACCGGACATGGTGCGCAGCTGGGCTGTCGCGAACGCGCTGCCCGAGCGGAATTACAAATGGCACCGCACAGCCCGTATCTGGCAGACGCCACTGGTGGGCGAAGCCTTCATGGCGGTTTCCAATCGCCGCCAGATCGCTTCGGCCCTGTCACAGGCGGGATTACCTGAAGTCCTCGCCTGGGAAGAAGCCCGCCACTGGAACAAGGATATGCGCCAGGCCATCCTCGCGCTCTACCGTTCAGCGCGAAAGATCGCCGATACGTGGGCAATGGAACTTGATACGCTTCCCGAGCGCGGCATGGTTTTCTGGGGCGATGATGACCCGTTCGTGCCGGTCGAAGCCGCGATCCGGTTTTGCGAGGAGGTAGACATACCGCTGCACCGCAATGCCGACACGGGCCACTGGTCCATTGTTCAGCGTGCCGGCCGCTTCGCAAAGCTGCTCCATTCTCATTGGGCCTGAGCGACGCATAAAGGCGCGGACGCGGCGTCACGGCTTGTCCTTGGCCGCCAACGTGGAATGATCGCTTCCAAAACGATGGGAGGCGACAGCACCATGAATCTCAAATTCAGCCCCGCCGAAGAGCGGTTTCGTGATGAAGTCCGCGACTTCCTTTCGGACAGGCTCACACCTGAGCTTCGCCGGTATGCGTCTCGAATGACGAGCGTCTACGCAGAGAAGGATGTCGCCCTCGAATGGCAGGGCATCCTGCGCGCACAAGGCTGGGCTGCCCCTTCATGGCCTGTTGAGCATGGCGGTTGTGACTGGTCGGTTGCCCAGCATTATATCTTCGATGTCGAGATGGCCCGTGCGGGGGCGCCGCCCCTGTCGCCCATGGGCATCGGCATGTGCGGACCGGCACTGATCGGACATGGCTCAGCAGCCCAGAAAGCACACTACCTTCCCCGGATTCTCTCTGCCGAGGATTTCTGGTGCCAGGGCTACTCCGAACCACATGCAGGCTCCGATCTCGCCACCCTGTCCATGTCCGCGATCGACGACGGGGACGACTATATCTGCAACGGCTCGAAGATCTGGACGACCCATGCGCATGAAGCAAACATGATGTTCTGCCTCGTGCGCACCGATGGCAGCGGAAAGCCGCAACAGGGGATCACCTTCCTCCTGATCGACATGGAAACGCCGGGTGTACGCGTTGATCCGATCATCATGCTGTCGGGTGAGCACATCCAGAATGCCGTGTTCTTCGATGACGTCCGCGTGCCGAAAGCCAACGTGGTCGGCGAAATCGACAAGGGCTGGACCGTGGCGAAATACCTGCTCGAGTTCGAGCGCGGTGGCTCTTCCTATGGCCCTCGCTTGCTGCAGAGACTTTCTGCCTTGCGCACTGTCGCACGAGACCTGGGCCGGCTGGAAAGCGACCTCTCTGCACGGATCAGTGCAGCTGAGATTGAGGCAAGTGCGCTCGAAGCAGCCGAACTCATGATGATGTCGGAGCTGTCGAACGGTGGCACGCCCGGCCTGAAAGCCTCAATGATGAAAATCAAAGGGACCGAGCTCAGCCAGCACGTAACGGAAATAGCGCTCGATATTGCCGGTGAATATGTCCAGCCGTTTCAACCGGAACATACCAGTCCTGGCGGCCCCGTGATGACCCAGCATCGTTCCAATCAAGGGCTGGTCGGGCCAGATAGCCTTGTGACGGTCTCGGCGAAGTACCTGAATGATCGCGCTGGCTCGATCTATGCGGGCTCGAACGAAATCCAGCGCAACATCCTGTCGAAGGGGCAGCTCGGTCTCTAGCCAACACCGCAAAAGAAAAAAGCCCCGCCGGACAAACCAGCGGGGCTTTCCTAGATCAGTTGAAAGGAGACCTTAGTCTTCCATCGCCTCGAGCTCTGCCTCGTGGCGGGCGCGGTCCTTGGCGCCTTTCGCGTCTTCGTCGCGGTCGACCAGCTCGATGACAGCAACAGCTGCATTGTCACCGTGGCGGAAGCCGGCTTTCAGGACGCGGCAGTAACCGCCATTGCGGTCCTTGTAGCGCTCACCGAAGACTTCGAAGAGCTTCTGGACAGCGTCCTTGTTGCGAACCTGAGCGATGGCCCGGCGGCGGGACGACAGGTCGCCCTTCTTGGCCAGCGTCACCAGCTTGTCCATGATCGGCTTGAGCTCCTTCGCTTTTGGAAGGGTCGTCACGATCTGCTCATGCTCGATCAGCGAAGCCGCCATGTTCGCAAACATCGCCTTGCGGTGCGATGAAGTGCGGTTCAGCTTGCGATGTGCAATTGCGTGGGCCATGTCCTTGGTCTCCTGCGCGCCCTCCCGGGCGGACTCTTAGAGGTGGTCGTCGTATTTCTTGGCAAGTGCCTCGATGTCTTCTGGTGGCCAATCCGGCACTTCCATGCCGAGGTGGAGCCCCATACCAGCGAGCACTTCCTTGATCTCGTTCAGCGACTTGCGGCC
>JAYZBJ010000261.1:0-6528 GCA_036338795.1 Pseudomonadota bacterium
TTCGACGGCGCGCTTTCATACTTTGTCGGCGGTTCTATCGATGAGGACAATGGGTTTGCCATCGCACCTTACACGGCGGTCCGCTGGGAGAATGAAGGCACGATCATCGACGCCGATAGCGCAATGGCGATGGGAAATTACTTCTTCACCCGCACGACTGGCGAAGAAGTGAAAGTCGAGTACAGCTTCGGCTATGTGCGCGGTGATGATGGGGCGCTGAAGATCGTCCTGCACCACTCTTCTCTGCCATACGCGCCAGAATAAGCGCCACAATCCCTGAATGCGTGCCGAAGTCGAGGCTAGTCCCGTACTTCGGCACGCTGCTTTTTATCATCCAAGCCGTATCGACATGCATACATCTCGCGCATTCTTAAGTTCGCTCATAGTGGCCGCATTTGGCAGCCTGCTGGCTCTCCCCGCGGCCAGCCAGTCTCTCACCGGCAATGTTGGATCTGCCGGGATAAGCAAGGGCGAGCGCTCGATAGAAGCGAGGCTCGGTCTCAATGAGGCAGGTGACGCAGCCAGCCGGCTTCATTTCGATTACGCTCCTGAGGAGTGGGCGCTCGTCAGGCTTATCGCAGGCTTCAGTCAGCCTGACGGTGAGGACTGGGACGTCAGTGGTCTGACAGCCGAGGGATGGCTCCAGTGGAGTGAAGAAGCGTCAGATGATAGCGGCTTCAATGGCGGTGTTCGTTTTGCTTACACCTTTGCTCAGGATGACGGCCCAGATGAAGCTGAAGTACGGCTGACCCTTACCGACAAATTTGCCGAGAACTGGGAATGGCGCTCGAACGTAATTGCAGAAGTTGAGGCGGGAGACAGCAGCGAGGGCGGCGTCGGACTTGAGCTACGGGGTCAGGTGACGAGAGCTCTGGAAATCTCCGCCTTCGGATCCAGTGACTGGCGCGGTGGCATCGAGGTTTTCAGTGAGCTTGGCAATAGCCGGGACTTGCCGGACTTTAAAGATCAGGCTCATCAGATCGGGCCTGTGATCAAGATCGGATGGCGGAACGGCGTATTTCTTCAATCCGCCCTTCGGGCGGGCCTGACAGACGGCGCCGATGACGCCATGTTCAAGGTGTTCGTGGGACGAGAATTTTAGGCTTCGCTGATCGCCGCAAATGCGCAGATCTGCGGCGCTGACGTGATCTGCCTTACTCGATCAGTCTGGACGCCCCGTCTTGCGGCCCCAAACCTTGAGGTACGGGGACGTCAGTCAGCTCATAATCGGTATTGAGAACAAGGTTCGGTCCCGAATTCAGTTCGATCTGCCTGGCTACGATGGCCGTGTATTCAGACTCGTCAGCCACTGCCATGTCAGCGTCGATACGCAGCTTGCCGCGCGAAAGGTATATCGTTCCCACCATGTAGCGAGCATTGTTGCTTGTTATCAGGTGCTCGTTGTTAGTGCTTGCTGCCCGGTCTTCGAAGAACAGGATGCCGGCCATTTCGCCCGTCGTCGGTGCGGAAATATCGATGACGGCATTGCTGGTGAAGGAAAAGACCGCGCCTTTGCCCTTCAGGTAAAAACCGACGTCACGTCCGATCAGTGTTGCATTAGAATCAACCGTAAGAGCACCATCCCGGATTACGTAAATCCCGGGATCGAGCTCGACGACCGCGTCGTCCTCAATCTCCAGTCCTCCGCAATACGTACCTGGTCTCAAGCGGGCATTGTCTTCTTCAATTTCGACCTCATGGTAATCGCACGGGCCATCTGTGGGCGCCGCACGGCTTGCCAGCGGATCTTCGAGTGCGGGGTAATCTGTTACAGGTTCGGGGCTGAAATTCCGTGCTCCACCAGCGAAGCCACCGTGGCTGAAGATTCTCTGAGCCGTCAGTACGGCATTGCTTTTTGAAGTCAGGCCCGACGCATTGGAAGAATTCGAGTAGATCGCGCAATTTGGCGCAGTCAGCTTGGCGTTGGAGTCCAGGTACAGGCTTTCCTTCTTCGAAGGATCGAGGGCAATTACGCAAATGTTCGAACCACCCACCTGAAGCGCTCGAGCGTCGACGGTAATAGGTTTTCGCTCCGGGAAGCCAAACACCGATTCGAAGTTTTCAACTGGTAACTGTGTGATCGACACCTCGATTACGTTAGCTCGGCCGGATGCTTTCTCATTTGTCGATACGCGTCGCGCCTTTACGTCGCGCGGTTCACGCAAATAATTCGGGCTGCCTTTCAGAGTATTGTCAACAAAGGTGGCTGCCAGTTCGCTTAATGAGGTGCGCTCCTGCGAAACGACGGACTGTTCGCGAACGAGGTTGAGTGCAGCGATGTCAGCGGCGTTCTGAAGCGCAGCTCTCTGATTGCTCATCGAACGCGTGTGCAGAGCGAACGAAACCATCATGAACAGAACGGGCGCGACTATCGCAAACAGAATTGCGACGTTACCCGACGATCGGTTCAGGAAGGTTTTGACGGAGCAGCTTGCCTTAAACACCGTTAATCAGCTTCTCGGCGATGCTACCCGTTAGTGGTTTCGCGATGGCGTATCCCTGAACACGCGTCGCTCCAGATGCTTTGGCAGCAATGATGGCGTTATCTGTTTCCGTGCCTTCCACAGTAAGCATCAGACCCAGCTGAGTTGCTGACCGCGCCGCAAATTCGATGACCGCTCGCGAAAAGCGATCGGTTTCGATTTTTTGACCAAATGCGAGGTCTGTCTTGATTTCCGAAAAGGGTAGCCAGCCAAGCTCCTGAATGTTGGCGTAGCCGCTCCCAAAATCGTCGAGTGCGAGTCCAAAGCCGGCTATGCGGAGCCGCGACATGGCCTTCATCAATGCGGCATCGGGCTCGAGCGTCTCCGCTTCCGTGACCTCAATGACGATGGATCCCGGCGCGATATCGTATTTGTTGCAAAGTCCATTCAGTATATCGGGTATCTGAATCAGCTTGAGCATAGATGGAGACAGGTTGACCGAGCACCGAGTGGAAGCGTTCCAGCTTTTCCAGCCACTGATTTCCTCAAAGACGGTGTTGAGAAACTGGAACGTGAATTCCTGCTCAAGATCAAGCGTTTGCATCCCCGCCCAGAATTCGCCTGGCGATAGCAGCTGTCCTTCAGGCCCATTCAGCCGCATGAGGGCTTCAAAGCCGTCGATACGTCCTGTTCGAACATTGAACTGAGGCTGATAAGCAGCACGTACACCGTCGGCCGACAGGATGGATCTCAACCGTGTGGGGGCGTCTTCAGTTACGCGCGGCTTGGGACGATGTATCTGCGGTTCCGCAAAGGCTCCTAGTGCTGTCGTCAACCGCTCCATTGAGACGGGCTTGCGGATGCTGTCACGAAGCGCGACTCCAGACAGTCGAGCGAATTGTGAAGCCGCTGATATCACGCTTTCCGGCTCGCCGCTGACGATGATGACTTCGCCAGGCCAGGATTTTTTGGCCAGCCTGTCCAGAAACTCGACACCATCCATGCCGGGCATGCTGAGATCGCAAAACAGCAGGTTCGCGGCGTCCAGTTCGGATTGTTTTTGAAGGAGCGCGCGCCCGTCTTCGCAATAGTCGATCTTTGAAATGCCGGATGCAGAAAGCAGCTCGGTCAAGAGCGCCGAAAACACAGGATCATCGTCCAGGATAAGTGCGGCGCGGTTCTTCAAAGTGGGCTCTGGGTTTCTCAAAAAAATGCAAAAAATGGGCGGGCTACAAGTCCTTTTTAATCTCAATGGGTGAAAGATAAGTTTAATCCGTAGGGAAACTTGAATGCGTTCAAATAGAAAACCTTCTCTCGCCAGCAAGCTAACTATTCTGTCTGGAATCGGAATATTTATTGCAGTTCTGGCGGTATCTGCCGTGAACGCATTCAGTAACCTTGATCGCGCTGTTGAAGCAGAGAGAGAGCTTCTGCATTCTTATGCATCAGCGCTTTCGACAACCTCTGCAAAAGCGGTGGCGCAGGGGGATGAAACTGCCGCCCTGTTGAGCCTTAAATCTGTCGATAGCGTACCACGTGTAACGTTTGCCCGGATCGAGACAGCAGGAGGGCAAGTGTTCGCACAAGTGGGCACTGATTACGTCGTGGCCGGACGGACCGCAGACATTTCCAAGGATGCAAAAATCTGGACCGCTTGGAACGATCGGTTGAGCGTATCCGTGCCCATTCGGCAAAACGGACAGCACAGGGGGCAACTAACTTTGCTTTCCGACCCGGCGCCGATGCGCGAGGCGTTTATCAAAAGCCTCATGGCGTCGTTCGTGATCGCGTTCGCTGTCGCGTCTGTGATCGCAACTGCTTGTCTCAGTCTTCTACGAACGGCCATCAAACCGATTGAGCGGCTGTCGGACATCATGGAGGCTAGCGTCGAGGCGGAGACGTTTGACCGTCAGCTCACAACCAATCGCAAAGATGAAATCGGCCGTTTGGCTCGATCCTTCACGACAATGATGTCGAGCCTGAAAACTCGTGACGATATCATTCAACAGCACGTCGACACTCTTGAACAGACCGTCGAAGAGCGGACAGCCCAGTACCGTTCCGCCAAGGAGCAGGCGGAGAAGGCGAACGCGGCAAAGTCAGAGTTCCTGTCCACAATGAGCCACGAAATTCGCACGCCACTCAATGGCATGCTGGTCATGGCTGAGCTGCTCGCGCGATGCGAGCTTGATGCGAAATCGAGACGGTATTCCAGCGTAATCAGGTCATCCGGTCAGAGCCTGCTCGCAATCATCAATGATGTTCTCGACATGTCGAAAATCGAGGCAAGCAAGCTGGAACTCGAATCCGTCTCGTTTGGAATTGATGACCTACTTCGCGAAGTCGCTGCGCTCTTTGCGGCCAAAGCTGCCGAGAAGGGGCTCGGCCTCGGTGTCTATGTGGGGCCGGACGTGCCGACTGAAATCATGGGTGATCCAACTCGGTTAAGGCAAGTCGTGACCAATCTGGTCAACAACGCTATCAAGTTCACCGAAACTGGTGGCGTGATCATCTCAGCGAAGATGTTGACCTGCGGCGGTCTCGAACTCGCTGTTACGGACACTGGCATCGGGATCGCTGAGCATCGACGCGCGGCCATCTTCGAGGCGTTCTCGCAAGAGGACCAGAGCACAACGAGAAAGTATGGTGGCACCGGCCTTGGTCTGGCTATTTGTCAGCGTATCGTCGAAGCGATGCAAGGCGACATTAGTGTTGCGTCCGAAGTCGGGTCGGGATCGACCTTTTCTTGCCGTCTTCCACTCGATGCGGCGTCAGCGGCGCCCGAGCGCGTCGCAAACGAGAGAATCCTCGTCGTCTCTGACGAAGCCTTCGGGTATCCCTCACTCCTCGTCATGTTGCACGAGGCTGGATTTTGTATCGAAGTTGTCGACCAGGGCACACCGGCAATACCGGCAAGCGAGAACGATTACGCGTTCATCGTGGCGCGGCAGCCCGTCCTGGATGCCCTGCCTTCATCAGTGCGAGAACGAGTCAAACTGGTTTGTGTCGCAGATTTCGGCAGTGAGGACCCCGGTGCGAGGTCCACCGAAACATTTTCCGAACTCATGCTGCCAACGGACCGCATTGCAATGCGTGCAGCTTTGGCTGGCAAAAACCCCGACGCCGCCACCGGTGTCGAGTTCGCCGATTCCGCAGGCGCTCAAGCCCTTTCTGGCCTGCTTGTATTCGCCGCGGATGACAATGAGGTAAACCGAGAGGTCCTCGCCGAGGCGCTGGACGCTCTCGATGTTTCTCACAAAATATTCGAAGGGGGACGCGATCTCATCAATGCGCTCGAAGCTGGTGCTTCGCCGAGTGTCATCCTGATGGATATTTCCATGCCCGAAATGGACGGCTGGGAAGCTCGACGCATCATTCACGAACGGGCGGACTGGGCGCATATTCAGATTCACGCACTTACAGCGCACTCTGCTCCGGAAATGACAGCGCAGCTGAAGCGTGGCGGATTTGCGGGTGTCCTATCGAAGCCATTCACGATCAATCAGATGAAGCAATGCCTTGAGGCGAGCAATACGGGCGTCGCGATTGAGACGAGCTCGCAGGCGTCCAATCTGCAAGAGAACGAATCCGTGCAGTTGTTCGATGCAGGTGTCCTGGAGAATATGGAGGCCAGCATCGGACGTACCGGATTGGCCGAGCGGATGCTCAACCTGTTCCTGTCTCGCTGTGAAGACGCTTTCATCGCCGTGCTACGTGGATACGGTCAGGGGGATGGCAGCCATCGAAAGCTTGCGCACGCATTCAAGTCCATGGCGAGCGCTGTTGGTGGCGTCGCAATTGCCGAGCGTTGTGAATATATCGAGATGAGTGAGCAGGTCGTGGAGCAGGATGTCAGACTGCTCGGTGAAGAGACCGTGGAAACGGTCCGGGCGATGAAGGCTTATCTCAACCGTCGAAAGCAGGCGGCTGAATCAGAAGTCTATCCCAATCAGAACATCGCCCAATCTGCCACTGGGCGCGGCGCCTGATCATACCGAAACGCAGCGCGTTCAAGAGACCGTTACAGCCTGATCTCTATATGCTTTTCTGGCAAAATGCAGGCACATGGCTGAGGGAAGCAACATAGCTGCGGACACGATGGCCA
>JAYZBJ010000262.1:0-8697 GCA_036338795.1 Pseudomonadota bacterium
ACCGACGGCAAGCGAGATGCGATAAGCCTCCGTGCCGAACGACCCTGTACCAACCAGAACGTTGTTCACGATTTCGATCAGGCAGAACACGGTGAAGACCGCGCTTGCAGCCATTTCGATGGGCGTGAGTCCTTCTTTGGCAGCTTTCCTGATCAGCATGCCGAGCGCAAAGAAGACGCCGTGCCACAGAAGGGCGACCTTGAACGGAAAGCGCAAGAGCGTGTCCGTGACGCCAAGCCCCGCCGCGGCAGCGGCCATGTAAGCTGTGATGAAAGCGACGCTTCCCGCGCCAAGCAGCAGCCCCCCCACGTTCAGGAGAGGACGCCCAACCCGTCCACCGAGCAGAATGAGAAAGGCCACATAGACATAGAACACAGCCTCAAGCACGAGGGTCCACACCACGCCGTCAATGTAAGGCCCTTGCGGCGAGAGCAGCGCAGAGCGCACGAACGCATTCAACGCCTCGCCTGTCGGCATACCCCAAGCCAAGCTCACACTGAGCGCGATTAGCGAACATATCCACAGCGCCGGGAACACCCGGATACCGCGCTTGATAATGAAATCGCGTGCATTGGAGTTTTCCGCGCTGGCGGCAATCACGAAACCGGAAATGACAAAGAAGACTTCGACACCCACCCAGCCACTGACACCGACCCAGCCGAGCCAGTCGAAGGCACGCTCATCCGCAGCCGCAACATGTGTCGGCGAGATTTTGCTGAATGTGCTGAGATGGAACAGCAAAACAAGGAATGCCGAACCGAATCGAACGAGGTCGAGCCCGTATAGATGTTGCCGTTTCACCAGACTTCGTCCCCACGCTTCTGGTCTTGCCGGCGACGTCCCTTTCGCCGGGCTTCAGACCTAGGTCTACTCCGATCAGGGGGCGTGACGCAAGTTTCGTACCAGTGATTACGGTTTGCGTTCGACGAATATGTGCTCAATTTCCATATCACGCCCAAGGCAGAAAACGGTGGCGGTCCGCGTGTAAGTAAAACCGAGTTTCTCCAGCACACGCCCTGATGCAGGATTGTCGGCGAAGTACCCTGACGTCAGCAGGCTAGCCTGCCCACGGATATTCAGCCAGTCGATCAACGCTTGTGCGGCTTCGGTCGCAACACCCCTGCCCCAGGCCGATGGCGCAACCCAGTAGCCAAGTTCGAATGGCTGGTCTGTTGCAGGGCGGTGGGCCGCGACGGTCCCGATGATTTCAGAGCCCTCTATGACGAAATAGACGTGATCGGTGTCGAGCGCCCGACCGCGCTCCGCATTGAGGATCCATTTGCCCGTCTGCTCAACCGATTGTGCTGGCGGGATTCGGCCAACCATCTCGTAGATCCTCGGATCATTGACGATCGTGGTTACTGCCTCGGCATCAAGCAATGTCGGAGAGCGCATCAGAAAACGGGCGGTGCGAATTTCGGCCATCGCGCGTCCTTACCCGCAAAAACCGGCTACCCGAAACAGAAAAAGGGGAGACAGTCACCTGTCTCCCCTCAAATCTTTTCCGGCAGTGCCGAGGCAAATGCCTTATTCGGCAGCGTCCGCAATCGGCGCAACCGAAACGTACTGACGGTTGCCGCGGGACCGCTTGAACTCGACGCGGCCTTCTTCAAGGGCGTAAAGCGTGTGGTCCTTACCCATGCCGACACCTTTGCCCGGATAGGTCTTGGTGCCGCGCTGGCGGATGATGATGTTACCCGGAATTACGTGTTGGCCGCCAAATTTCTTGACGCCAAGGTATTTCGGGTTTGAGTCGCGGCCGTTACGGGATGAACCGCCTGATTTCTTATGTGCCATCGTGGCGCTCCTTCAACTCGTCTTGAAGCCCTATATCAGACTTCAGGCGTCCTTTGCCAGTTGCTTGGCCTGCTTGACCCACTCGTCGCGCTCGATACGACCGCCGAGACCGGCTTCCTCGTCGAGTTCGGCAATCTGGGCCTTCTTCAGATCAGCGATCTGCCAGAAGTGAAACACACCGGCAGCGTTGAGCTTCTTCTCCATAGCCGGGCCGACGCCGGAGATCAGCTTCAGATCGTCCTTCTTACCGTCAGCCTTCTCAAGGCGGCCGCGTTCGTCCGTTGCCGGCTTCGCGTCAACCTTGGCTTCGGCCTTCTTCGGCGCAGCTTCCTTCTTGGCAGCCGGTGCGGCTTCCTTTTTCGGAGCAGCCTTGGCTTCAGCCTTGGGAGCTTCTTCCTTCTTCGGCGCAGCAGCCTTCTTCGCCGGAGCTTTCTTGCCATCGGTCAGAATGGAGGTGATCGTGACCACGCTCTCAAGCTGGCGATGACCTTTCTTGCGGCGATAGGTGTTACGCTGGCGCTTCTTCATAATGGTGACCTTGTCACCCTTACGCTGAGAAGCGATTTCTCCAACGACACTTGCACCATCGACCAGCGGAGCGCCGACCGTGACATTTTGGCCTTCGCCTAGCATCAGCACGTCAAAGGTGACGTCAGCGCCAGCGTCGGCTGCGAGTTTCTCGACGACAATCTGGTCGCCTTCGGCAACCTTATACTGTTTGCCACCAGTCTTGATGACCGCGAACATGGCCTCGTCCTTCCGGCAGGATAAAACATAAAACTTGGGTCCGCACGCGTGCCGCGCCGGACATGAAGGCGCGGATAAACACTATCGACGCTTCCGTGTCAAACCCTGACCTGCATGACATATGGGGCTTGCGTGCTTTATTTTCAGGCGCTATCCCCCCGCCCCACGGAGAGGTGCCGGAGTGGTTGAACGGGACGGTCTCGAAAACCGTTGAGCGCGCAAGCGTTCCGAGGGTTCGAATCCCTCTCTCTCCGCCACACAGACCCTGATTTGAAGACCAGATCGGGGGCGTCCCCAGATCGCCCGCCACTGGCGGGCTTTTTCACGAGACGACGTCTCTGCTCGCCCGATTTTCCCTCATAAGCCCCAATTTGCAGGGTCTTTTGCAAAGATAACAGGGATAGGCCCGGAATCCATCCCCCGCAAACGCAGTGTTTACAATGGGTTAGAAGGAAAATTCCCTAAACCATAAAACAGGGAATAAAAATCAGAAGATCAGGGAATTTGCTTCTGGAAACAGGGAATCGTTTCTGAGCATCAGGCAAACGTAAATCCGAGCAATTCTGCCGGGATTGTCAGAAGAACTTGGCCTGAGCCGCGGAGCCTACAGGCCCCACCTTGCTGGCCATGGCCAAGCCTCCCTTCCGCTATTTCTGAACACCGCCCGAGATCATCCGGCTCGCGGTAATGGTGTATGCCAAGTTTCCGCTCTCACTTAGAAACGTCGAAGACCTGTTGCATGAGCGCGGGACTGAGATCAGCCATGAAACCGTTCGCTACTGGTGGAACCGCTTCGGTCCGATGTTCGCCTGTGAAATCAGGAAGCGCCGGGCTCAACAACTTCGCCACATCACTCGATGGCGTTGGCATCTGGATGAGGTCTATGTGAACACTAGCGGCGTGCCCCACTATCTCTGGCGCGCCGTGGAAGATGAAGGCGAAGGCCTAAAGATCTACGTCACAAAAACACGAGATAAATCAGCAGCCTTGAACTTCCTTCGCAAAGCGATGGAGCGTCACGGGGTGCCAGAAATCGTAGTGACGGACCGGCTCCGATCCTATCGCGCAGCGATGAAAGTGAATGGGAATATTAACCGCCAGGAGGTCGGTCGCCGTCTCACCAATCATGCGCAAAATAGCCACCTGCCTTTCCGGCGACGAGCGCGGGCAGTGTTGCGGCTCAGGCGAACGAACAATCTCCAAAAGTTCGTCTCAACCCGCGCTCCTTTCCATAACCGCTTCGATCTCGACCACCACATCGGCTACCGTCAGACTTTCAAAGCTCAACACGATATCGCTCTCGCCGAATGGCTCAGCTTTTAGCCGCCTAACCCCCCTTATCGGCTGGTCATCAAAGACAATTTCGCATTGGTCTGACGACACCTTATCGGCCAAAGTGCGCTCGCATCCTTGTTTGAGGCGACTAACTGTCGACATTACGGCTTTCATCTCCCCGTCCAACGTCCGAGTGCTGACATGAACCCTACCCTGATCTCTTACCTCGCCCTTGGCGCCGCAATCGTACTTGAAGTGGTGGGGACAGCGTTTCTTCAGAAGACGGAGGAATTCACCAAGGCACTTCCGACCTTCATTATGGCGGTCTGTTATGCAGGAGCGTTCTACTGTCTGTCGATCGCGCTTCGCTCAGTCCCGCTCGGGATCGCATATGCAATCTGGGCCGGACTTGGGATCGTGCTTGTGTCGCTCGTGTCGATACTGGTTTTCCAACAATCGCTGGATTTGTCTGCAATCGCGGGCATCAGCCTGATCGTCATTGGCGTTATCACGATCAACGCGTTCTCGAAGGTCGCCGGGCACTGACACATGCGCTGCAGCGAGGTCGTTACGCCCCAATGGCGGATTTCAGATAACGCTCGCGATTTTCGAGAGATCGCTGACGCGCATCTTCAATGGCCTGGCGCTCGGACGCGTCAAGAAGAGCTTCGAGGAGACGCGAGAAGTGTCCCCGCATCGCGGTGCGCGCAGCCGCCGGATCCCGCGCCCTGAGCGCTTCCAAAACCTCGGAGTGCTCGTTCACTCGATGCGACGTGTCAGCGTGACAGACAGCGGAATAAACACGCTTCACGGGCTCAATCTCGGTACGCATTCGCCAGAGCGTTTTCAGGAAGAAGACATTTGCCTCATTTCCTGTCGCCTTGGCGATAAGAAGGTGGAAATCGCGATCGGCCTGCTCACCCTCTTCGGTATCGTGCGGCGCGACGCCCATACGCTCGATGGTTTCCTCGAGACCGGCAAGCTGATCGTCCGTAATCATGGTGGCGGCAAGCGCGGCGCATTCGGATTCGAACAAAAGCCGCGTTTGCGTAAGTTCAAATGGCGTCACGCCTGGCAAGGCGATGCCCGCCGCAGTGTTCGCCTCACGGACGTAAACACCGGAACCAACCTTTATTTCGACCCGGCCGACGGCTTCGAGCGAAATTTCGGCTTCGCGGATGACAACACGGCTGACATTGAAACGTTCCGCGAGCTCACGTTCACCCGGCAGCCTCGTCCCGGGCGGGTACGCCCCTGAATCGATCAGTTCTCCGATCTTCGCGGCGACCTGTTGGTAAAGCCTCTTGTCAGCCATGTTCCTGCCGTTCGCCTTTCCAGAAGTGGATCCGACCCCAACTTACCAAATTGTCCTACCAATTCAACAAGCGGGGCCAGGTCCGATCAATTTTCCTAGAAGCGGAGGCGGCCACCCACGAAGACACGAGGCCCGTAGACATTCACCTCGCCCAGGTTGTCGTTGGTGAAGAAGTATTGCTCCTTCGGCTCGTCGAAGAGATTGATCGCCTCGACTGAAACCCGGAAATTATCGGTCACCTTATAGGACGCACGCGCCTCCCAGACCCCGACATCTCCGACATAGCGAAGACGCGTGCCGTTGCTCGTATATGGCTGGAAATACTCGCTACGATACTTGTAGATGATCGATCCGTCGAATGGGCCTTTCTGGTAGTAGACTTGGCCAGAGAAAGTCTGCTCCGAAAATCCTGGAATGTTGCCCGGCGCAACGATGCCGACATTGGTCTGCACGAACTTGCCGTTCTCATCCCGGAATCCAAGATCGCCGTAGAGGCTGTCTTCAAATTCAAAGTCAGAGTCAGCCAGATTGTAGCTGACCTTGAAGCCGAGCCCGTCGAGAACTTGAGGGAGATTCTGGAAACGGTGCGAGGCCGTGAGCTCCAGACCGTAGAGCGAACTCGTTTCCTCATTGGTCGACAGCAGGGTCACAGGCACAGTGACTTGCTGACCATCAATCGTGAAGGTCTCCTGGGAAACAGCGTTCTCGAATCCGCCCTTGAAGTCTTTCGCATACAGCGTGACAGCAAGAATGGTGTCTTCAGTCGGGTACCATTCGGAGGCAACAGCAGAAGTCCAGGATGTCAGCGGCTCGAACGCCGGATTGCCGGAGGCATTCACGCCGGTAATCAGCTCCTGAAGCGTAGTCGGGCCGTCGTCGGCGTCCGTGCTAAACGATCGTGAGAAGTTCATGTCTGCCGGGTCCGCCCGGGACATGCCACGATAGATAGCGCCGCGGAGCAGCACATCTTCGCGCAGGTCCATGATCACGTTCAGGCTCGGCAGGACTTCTGTATAGTCGGTTCCGCCCGTGAACCGCTCGACGGTTTCGGTATCCTCGAGCAGGTCGATGGTGCCGTCATCATTTGTCAGGATCGAAAGGGCGTTCCTGAAGCCGAGCGAATCCACTTCGGTGTTGACGACGCGGACGCCAAAATTACCGCGCAACGGCTTGTTGGCCAATGCCGTCTTGAAATTCGCCATGGCGTAGAACGCCGTGGTCGTTTCCGTGACATCAGTCGTACCGTTGTCTCCATACGTCTGATCCGGATAGGCGAAGTCTTCGCCCTCGGCATCGAGAATGTAGTTGAGTAGGCACCGATTATCGAAAACTGCCCAGCTATTTGTTGCGCCCACAGTGTTTCCGGCGCCATCGATTTGCGTGACGAGGCCGTCCGAAACGCTCTCCAGGAAATCGCTTTCCGCGAAGTTGCCGATGCAAGGCATCGCTGCTGGGTCGAGGTCATCAGTCGTCACCGTGGTCCGCGTGCCGGCCAGGTTGACGTATTCGAGCTCCGAAAGGCGAACGCCGAATTGAAGGCTCTCGATCGCCCCCCAGTCCGCCTGGTAATTACCGTCGAACCGCAGCGCTTCTACCGTGTTTCGGCGATCGACATCACTGTCGATGCGCGCGCGAACACCATCGGTGAAGTTGGTGATATCAGTGACGTCAAAATCCGTGACCGTGAAGTTCACGAAGCCATCGCCATCCCGCGCCCAGCTGACATTCTCGCGCCCGCCGCTTCCCGGCCCGCCCTGGCTCGATACACGCAGGGAGACCTGGAGCTCTTCTCGCGTCGTCTCTGAGAATGAGTAGTCACCGGAAATGCGGAACCGGTCAGTGACATCGTAAGCAGCACTGAGGCCGTAACCGACATACTCCTCGGTCCGCTCGAATATCTCGCCATTGGACTCAATATCAGACTGAGTTTCGATGAACTGCACGACTCCGTTGTCTTTGAACTGCAGGCTTTCGAGGGTCACACCCTCGGTGCTGCGCTTCATATTGGAGAAGTTCAGATCGTGGCGGTCTTCAGATTGCGTACGCTCAGACCATTGGGCATCGACATTAAAGTCGAGACGGTCATTCGGTTGCCATTGAAGCGCAATGAATGCGGAATCGCGCTCGTCACGCGTGTCATTCTGCCGGTAGCCACGAGAACTACTGGCCCAGGCGTAGTCCAACCCTTCATCCACAGCCTGTCCCGTGGCTGGATCAATGTCGGTGTTGTAATCGTCATTGTTGCTGGAGTTGGGACCGAGATCCTCGCAGTCGCCGTTGCTACCATTCGCGTAACCACGCATGTCCGGGTCACTGGCATCGGCGATACAAGCAAAAAGAGAAGAGCCGCTTGGGCTGGATGATCGCATCTCCTGCTCGGGCTGCGAGATGTCGCTACGCTGCAAACCGAGCGACACACCAAAGTCGCCCATGCCCTCAACCTCGAACTGATCAACAAAGCTGAGCGTCCCGCGATATCCAAGGTCGCCGGCCATCGAGTCGCTGATGTTCTGCTGATCAGGATTGTAGTTGCCCTTCAGCTCAACCTGAACTCTGCGCTTGCCGTACTCGAGCGGCTTCAGCGTTTCGAGCGCAATGAGGCCCGCGACGCCGCCTTCAATGAGGCTGGCGTCCTGAGTCTTGTAGATTGCCAGCTTGTTCATCAGCTCCGACGGGAATTGCGAGAAGTTGACCGAGCGGTCACCCGAGCCGTTTGTCGCCTCACGTCCATTGAATGTCGTCGCGCTGAGAAATGGACCGAGGCCGCGAATGGAGATCTCGGTCGCACCACCATTTTCGCGGTGCGATGCTGCACCCGTAATAGATTCAAGCGCCTCACCGATGGACAATGCTGGAAGGTCGCCAATATCGCTGGCAGAGAGACCGTCGACGATAGTTGTGGCGTCACGCTTGATATCAATCGTGTTCTGGATGACCTCACGCGATCCGGTGACTGTCACAGTTTCCAGCTTTCGATCCTGATCTTCGGCCTGATTGGCTTCTGGCACTTGTTCGACCTGCGCATGAGCGAGCGTCGAAAGTGGTAGGACCACCGTACAAAGCAGACCGGCCCTCAAAGCCATGCCCATAGATGGAGTCGCACTCGTCTTGGGGGGTTTAGTCGCCATTTAGTCCTCCCTCTGATGGCATATAGAGCCCTTTTTCGGGCTTCGATTGCGATGTCGATTAGCAGAGAAGACCGCCAAGTCAACAAAACTGGTCTGTAAAAATTAAATCTATTGGTCCTACCAATTCAGAGTTAAACTATTTTCCTTTTTATTTTCATGGACTTATGCAATTTCGCAACAATGCGAAATAATTTTCGCGACAAAAGCTTTTAAAATTGGACTGCACAATTGGTTGACATTTTTGGCTGAGCGAATAGCGTCCGCCTCAACGCCGCGACATGAACGGCGAAATGGGAGGACGGGATGCGTTCAATCGCACATCATATTTCATGGATTGCAATCGCGTTGGCAGGATGCGCGGCCAGTAATCCGATAGCCGGTGCCGATGCCGCCCCAGCCGCAGAGCCGTCGAGACCGCAAACGCTGATCAGCACT
>JAYZBJ010000263.1:0-2901 GCA_036338795.1 Pseudomonadota bacterium
TGTGCTGGACGAGGTCTTCCGGCCGCTGCATCGCATCCGACCCGTCCAGAAGGCCCGGCGAACAGACAGGAAGCACGGGTTCGTCCATGAGTTTTTCTGATTTCAGGCCGTCATAATCGCCCCGCCCATAGCGGATCGCGAAGTCAGCATCAGCTGTCGTGAAGTCGGTGATCGCTATGTCTGCCGATATCCATGCTTCGATGCCGGGATAGGCGATGTGAAACCGGTCAAGGCGTGGAGCGAGCCATTTCGCTGCAAAGCTTGGCGCACAGGAGACCATGACCCGGCCCTTGCGCGCAGGTTGCTGCATTATTCGGCCAGCTTCGGTAATCCGTGAAAACGCTTCGCGAACGAGTGGAAGACTGGCCTGCGCCGCGTCGGTCAGAAGCACGCTTCGTCCGGTTCGCCGAAACAGGGGCGTTCCGGCATATTCTTCTAGCTGGCGGATATGTTGAGAGATGGCGCCTGGTGTGACATTGAGCTCCTCGGCAGCCTTGCTGAACGACAAGCGGCGCGCCGCCGCCTCAAAGGCCCGAAGTGCATTCAAGGGAGGCAAACGGTCATTATTATCGGCCATTGGCGGCCTCTCATAGTTTATCTAAACGATCGGATCAGGGGTCTACGCTTGCTGAAGCAGCCCCACAAGCCCCATTTTCCGGGTGCCAGACAAGCATCCTTGCAAGCGAGTCCCTAAATGCGTCTCTTCCCCGCCTTCTTCCAGATGGATGGTGCTCATATCGTCATTTTCGGTGACGGCACCAATGCCGAGCGCAAAACGCGTCTCGTCGCGAAGACCCCTGCCCGCATCTCGCTTGTTGCCCAATCGCTGCCTGAATGGGCACGTGCTTATGGCGACCAGATTACCTTGGTGAAGCCTGACACTGCGGGTGAAGCGCTTGAAACTGCCCGCTTCACAATCATTGCGCTTGAGGGCGACGAAGAAGCCGAACAAGCTTACGCTCTGGCGCGCACACACGGCGTCCCGATCAACGCGGTCGACCGCAAAGAGCTTTGTGACTTCACCGTTCCGAGCTTGCTGGACCGGGGAGATATCGTGGCTGCGGTTGCAACAGGCGGCGCAGCACCTGTGCTGGCAAAGGACATCCGGTCCCGCCTTGAAACACTGTTGCCTGAGCGGATCGGCGTTCTTGCCGCGATGGCCGCACGCTGGCGTCCCGCAGTGAAAGCCGCGATCAGCTCGGAAACGTCTCGCCGTCATTTCTGGGAAAGCGCGCTACGCGGCGCGGTCGCAGAAGCCGTTTACGCCAATGACGATGCACGGGCCGAGCAGCTGATGCGCGAACCGCTCGCGCGTTTCGCCGAAACCACCAAACATCGCCAGACCGGCCCCGTCCACATCGTGGGCGCCGGTCCCGGTGACCCCGAATTGCTAACGATGAAAGCTTTTCGCCTTATCCAGCAGGCCGACATCGTCTTTCACGATAAACTCGTTTCCGCTGACATTCTCGACATGGTCCGCAGGGATGCCGAACGCGTTCCGGTTGGAAAATCCAAGGGCGAGCATCTCGTCCCCCAGGACGGAATTCATGAACTGATGATCGCCGCCGCACGCGAAGGCAAGCGCGTCGTTCGACTGAAAGGTGGCGACCCCTTCATTTTCGGCCGCGGCGGAGAGGAAGTCGACGCCCTCCGAGAGGCAGGTATCGAAGCGACTGTGGTGCCCGGCATTTCGTCTGCGCTCGGCTGCGCGGCGAATGCGAACATTCCTCTTACGCATCGCGATCACGCGCAAACGCTGACCTTTGTCACTGGCCACGCCCAGCAAGGCGGCGTCCCGGACCTTGACTGGAAAGGTCTCGCCAAACCGCATCAGACAGTGGTCGTTTTCATGGGCGTCGGCACGTCTGGCGTCATTTCAGAGAAGCTTCGTGAAGCGGGCCTCGCCGGCAATACACCCGTTGCCGTGATCGAGAACGGCACGCGCGCGAATGAAAAGCGAGCCTTCGGCGAGTTGGCGGCGCTTTCGAAAGTTATCGAAGAGAGCGGGATCAAGGGCCCGGCACTCCTCATCATTGGCGCAGTGGCAGGCCTGCCTGCTGAAGCTCAGGACAAATTCATCGCGGAGACTCTCGCATGACCTCGGTTCGTCCGAAACTCAAACCTGACCAACCCAAAGCGGTCACAGCATGGGAAACCGCAAGCGGCAAAGTCGTCTGGATGGCAGAAGATGGAAGCTGGTCAAATGACCCGACCCGGATCGGTGTGTTCATCGGCGACGAAGCAGAAAAGCGCCTCGAAGCGGCCATGGCTGAAGAGGGAACCGTCACAGACCCTTACTTCATGCAGGTCACTGACACAGGCGAGATCGATGGCCGGGAAACCTTGCGTGAAACAATCCGCGCCAATGGCCCGACAATCCATCCGGAGTTCCAGCGAGGAAACTCATGATTACGATTTACGGCGACAGCATCTCCGGCAACTGCATGAAGGTGAAGTGGGTCGCTGAGCGCCTCGGAATTGAGCATGAATGGGTCGAGATCGACATCCTGAAAGGTGAGACGCGCACCGACGCGTTTCTTGCGATCAACCCGTTCGGTCAGGTGCCGGTCGTCGAATTCGAGGACGGCCGGATGCTCACCCAGTCGAACGCAATCATCTCGTATTTTGCTGAAGGCAGTGATCTTGTGCCCGACGACGCGTTCGAGCGCGCCAAGGTTCTGGAGTGGCAATTCTGGGAACAATACTCCCATGAAACAGCCATCGCCGTTCGCCGTTTCCAGAAGCACTACCAGCAAAAGTCAGACGACGAGATCGATCCACACCTGATGGCTAAGGGTCGTCGCGCGCTGGGCCGTATGGAACTGGCCCTGCTCGGCAATGACTGGATCGCCGGTGGAGAGAGCATGACGCTCGCGGATATTTCACTTCTGGCTTACACCC
>JAYZBJ010000264.1:0-12225 GCA_036338795.1 Pseudomonadota bacterium
CACGGATGTCCGCATTCCTGATTCCGATCGTCTTGGCGAGGTCGGTGCTGGCTGGAAGGTGGCCCTGGTCACGCTCATGAACGAACGTCTGGCCGTTGGCGGGTCTCCGGGGCCCGACTGGAAAGAAATCATGGAGTATGCCCGCGGAACCGGAACGCTCACTGATCAGGCATTTCGTGAAAAGCTGGCAGACTGGTATGTGGCTGCTCAAGGCTACAGCCTGACAAAGTTCCGCACGCAAACGGCCCTTTCGCGCGGCGAAACGCCAGGGCCGGAGAACTCGATCGGCAAGATCATCACAGCCAACCAGCTGCAAGATATCTGTAACGCCGCCATCGAGATGCAGGATCACTACGGCATCATGAACGATAGCGACACGATGCCTGCCAATGCTCTGTTCCAGCAAAGCTTCATGTGGGCGCCAGGTCTTCGTATTGCAGGCGGTACGGACGAGATCCTGAAGAACATCATTGCTGAGCGTGTGCTTGGCCTTCCGCAGGATGTCCGTGTCGACAAGGACGTGCCTTTCGAGGCCCTGAAGCAAGGTTAAGGTTCGAATTCTTGTGATTGGGGGCCGCTCCGCCTAGGTTCGGCCCGCAAGCAACCCACAAGGAGTTCGCCGTGATCAGATCAATTATTGTGAGCGCCAGCGCGCTGATAGCCGCCGCTGGCGCTCCTTCTTTTGCACAACAGCCCGTCGATACCGCAGAAGCGCAGGCCGCCGCGCCAGCGCAGGCACCTCTCGCAATCCAGAAAGCCCTGAGTGGACTGCATGTCGCGGTTCTTCAGAATTCTGAAGGTGGCGTCGTAACCGTACAAAACGAGAATGGCGACAATGCCCTCGTAGCCTTCCTGGAACCCGCAGCGGCGACCGAAGCGCAGGAGAACGCTGCCATCGCGGACATGACCGTGTCGACTTTGCCACTTCTGAGCATGTTCGCTACATGGCAGGGGCCGGTCGTGTTCGAAGGCAGTGCCAGCGCACGCGATCACGCCAACCAGCTTGAGCAGGAAGTCGAGCAGGGCTTTGGCGCGCCTGCCTTCTTTGTGCTGGCGGACGGCGTCGAAACACAGGTTGATGCAGGGGCAGGGCCGATCACGCCGATCCTGCTCAGCTACGATGACGCAACGAAAATGGCGACGCAGGTCCGTGAGCAAGCTACTGATGCGCAGACGGTTGAGATCGTCCCGATCGAATTCGGCGCCATCCTGAAGGAGCTCAGCGTGATGGAAGAAGACCTCGGCTATCGTGTATTCACCCATCCTGACACAGTGGCCTTGATCCAGTCGGCTGAAGCGCAACGTGAAGGAGCAAGCCAGCAATGAGTGAGTTCAGGACGGTCGATGCCGATGGGGTGACGATCCGCGTTGCGGTGGAGGGCACCGGCCCGCTTGTTCTGTTTGTGCACGGCTTTCCTGAAAGTTGGTATTCTTGGCGCCACCAAATGTCAGCTGTTGCCGCCGCAGGCTTCACAGCGGCAGCCATGGATGTCCGCGGTTATGGCGGCTCCGAGAAGCCCGCGCCGGTTGAGGCTTATTCGATGGAGGCGATCACCTCAGACGTTGCGGCTGTCGCACATGCCATGCAGCCAGATGCGCCGGCGGTTGTTGTTGGCCATGATTGGGGCGCGCCAATCGCATGGAATTCCGCGCTCCTTTACCCTAAACAATTTCGAGCAGTTTGCGGGCTTTCTGTACCGTACATTCCGCCCGGCGAAAAACCTGCAATCCAGGTCTTCCGTGAATTCTTCACGGCGCGCGGATTGTTCTTTTACCAGGTCTATTTTCAGGACGAGGGGCCGCCCGAAGCCGAGCTGGAGGCGGACCCGGCGGCCACGATCCGTAAGTTCTATTACGCGATCAGCGGAGATGCGCCGGATGGAACATGGCCGACGGACAAGAAGCATGGCGACACCTTCCTGCATCGCTTGCCGGAGCCGGACATGCCGCTTCCCTGGCTCACGGAAGAGGATGTTGCCTATTACGCCTCCCAGTTCGAGCAATCAGGTTTTCGCGGCCCACTCAACCGTTACCGGAACCACGAGCGCGACCATGCTTTCCTGACCGCACTGGACGATCTGAAGATTTACCAGCCAAGCCTTTTCATTGGGGGCACGAGAGACCTCGTGTTGAAAACATTCCCCGGCGACCCTGTCGAGTTGATGAAGCCAAACCTGCCGGGTCTTCAGGGGGCGCACCTTCTCGAAGGTTGCGGGCACTGGACCCAACAGGAGCGTCCTGACGAAGTCAACACGCTCCTGACTGACTGGCTCAAGCAGCTCTGATCAGCTCTCAGTGAAGAGCGCCATGGCCGCTGCCGTCATGGCTTTGACGCCTGTATCGATCGTAGGCTCCGGGTCTGGGGCAAAGAATGGCGAATGCAGAGATGGCAAGGGTAGTGCGCCGCCCTCAGCCTTTTCGTACTTTTCTGCGTTCACCGCGCCGAGCCAGAAAATGAGACCTGGCACGTCTTCCTGCGTGCGCCCGAATTGCGAGAAATCCTCGCCGCCCATCACCGGTTTCACTTCTGTGACGTTGTCATCTCCGAGCGCGGCGCGAATGGCGCCGGTCGCCTTGCTGGTAAGGTCGGGGTCATTGAAGGTCGAGGGCGTGTAGTCTGAATCGATGCTGATTTCCGGTTCAGGTGCTCCAAAGGCCTCTGCCTGCGCTTTTGCAATTCGCTGGATGCCGTCAAGCAGCATCTGGCGCGTCGCGTCATCATAAGAACGGACTGTCAGAAGGAGTTCGGCTGAATCCGAAATGATGTTGTGCTTGGCGCCGGCAGTGAATGAACCAACTGTCACCACAGCGGGCTTTTGCGGGTCGACATTTCGCGCCACGAGCGATTGCAGGGCCATGACGATTGAAGAGCCGATCAGGACCGGGTCCTTCGTCGTATGCGGGTAAGCCCCGTGCCCGCCGACGCCTTTTACCGTGATGTCCACGCTGTCGACATTGGCCAGCGCATACCCGGAAGAGTAGGCCACTGTGCCTGCGGGCGCCGAGGCGGAGACGTGGAGCGCGAGGTTGTAGTCCGGCAGCGGAAAATCCTGATAGAGGCCGTCTTCGATCATCGCTTTAGCGCCAAGTCCCAGCTCTTCCGCCGGCTGCGCGATCATGACGAGTGTGCCCGACCAGTCACCCTTGTTTTCGATGAGATTCCGCGCGGTACCGACCCAGCTAGTCATGTGAACATCATGACCGCACGCGTGCATGACCGGGCTTTCAACGCCAGTCCAGGTTACGCTGGTCACCTCTGAGGCATAATCGAGACCGGTCTGTTCGGGCACTGGAAGGGCGTCCATGTCCGCACGAATAAGCACTGTTGGCCCATCGCCATTCTCGAACACGCCCACGACACCATAGCCGCCAACGCCGTCTCGCACCGTGCCTTCATCCTTCATGGACTTCTGCTGTACCCAGTTGTCGCCTAGGCCGGTCGTCACACTGAAGCCGAGACTCCTGAGTTCTTCGGCGAGGATCCCGGCTGAAGTCGACTCCTTGAAGGAAAGCTCGGGATTGGCGTGTAGCCAGGTATAAAGGTCGATGAGTTCGGTCTTTGGCGTCGGCGTGGATTGCTGGGCCAGGGCCGGCATCGTCGTGACGAGGGCCGCTGCGGCGACAGAAGCAGCGAGACTGGAGAGTTTCATCCGGGCTTCCTTCCATGTTTTATGTTTGTCCACCGTATCAGATGCCAGCGTTCCGGCCAGCCTCGATCCGAACTTCTCGACCCAGAGCGCGTTGGAACAACTTTTGTCTGCCAATCCTCTCAGTTAGGGTATTGGTCTTACGGAGCAGGAGGGTTCCATGAGCGATACCAACACGCCACCACCGGATAGCCAGCCAAAGCCGTCCACAACGGTTAGCCAGTCAGCGGCGAAGGCGCCCTCTCCGAGAAAAGGAGAAGTCCTCAACCGGAATGAGCTGCAGCCCATGAAGGTCTACACGCATTCTCCCATTCTCTATTGGTGGCCGATCTGGCTGCTAGGTTTCGTATCCTATCTCTTGCAGGTCACGGATATTGCCGGACCCGGAACGCCCGAGCGGATGCTTGGCCTGATCTTCGTTTTCACACTTGGCTTCGTGATTTTCTCGACCACCGTGAGACTGCGCGGTGCCAATTCGGTTATTTTCGGCCTGATCCTCGTCATCGGGATCATATTACTGACCTTCGCCAATCTTTCCGGCCCGATCGCAAGATTCCTCGGGCAGCTCGATATCACGATGTCGAACATGTTCTACCTCGCGACAGGCATCGTCGTGTTCGTTATGTGGGCGCTGATGATCTTCGGTTTCGACAAGGTCAGGTACTGGGAAGTAGTCCCCGGCCAACTTCACGAACGGGTTTTCTGGGGAAGCGGCGAACGGGCCGAAAGTGGTGCGAATGCGCGCTGCCGGTATCGGTCTGATGACTTCCTGCGCCACCGGATTCTTGGCCTCGTTGTTACCGGCGATATCGAGGTCACGCTTGGTGATGGCGAAGTCTGGCAGATGCACAATGTGTTGTTCGCCAAGCAGAAGACGCGCCGCATCAATGCGCTGATCGTTACCCGGCCAGTCGATTGATGCTGTCATGTAAGTCGGGCCTATAGCCAGCTCGTAGCGCATCAAGAGTCACTGCTGGTGTGAGGACTTCGACGCCTTCTGCAGGCACGCTGGAGACGTGCGTGTAGCCCTCGAAAGACCATCGGTAAGCAGCATCATACAACTTCAGCCAGGCAAATTGTCCGGAAGCGAACATGGCCCCGTCCGGCAAGTCCTGCGCAGTCGAAATCTCGGCGGAGCTAACGCCTCGAAGCCTATCTTGAACTTCACCCGCAATCGTTGCGTCGAGGTGTTTGACTCGCGGACGGGAGTTGAGCGGCACCCCGCTCATAACGGCATCGACAAAGGCGGTCGCCCGTTCACGTCGACACTCAAAGCAGGGGCGATGTCCGCCTGCCAGTGCCGTCGCTTCGTCGAGAAAAAACAGTTCAGTATAGCGCCCGGGCGACATGAGCGTGCGCCGGCGACCTTTGAATTCCAGTTCGCAGACGATCCATTGGCGAGACGCCCAGTGTGTTGGCTTCAGGGTCTTGTCATCGCGGTGGAAACAGCCGCCGCGATTGCCCATCAGCGTTCCGCGCGCGCCAACCGCGTGAATTTTCCCGAAGGGATCAACGCGATTGGGCAGGGGCATGTCGACGTCCTTACTGGCCACCGCCGAACTGTTCGGTCCACTGAGCGACCTGATCATCCTCGACCTTTCGGAAGAGGACGTCTGGTGGAGATATCTCGTGACCGTGTGGCAGTGCGTCCAGCAGCGCTGGAACATCTGAAAAGCCTTCGGCTGACATTGTTCGGCGATCAGACGGCACGTTCAGCGCGTCGAGGATCATGCCTGCGGCTTCCGGGATTATTGGCTGGGCGATGATACCGAAGAGCGCGGCAAGGTTGAGACCCGTGCGAACGCCCACCGCAGCTGCATCGACATCATTCTTGTACTTCACCCACGGCTCTGCCTTTGTGAGATACTCATTGCCGGCTGCCCAGATAGCGCGTGTCTCTGCGGCCGCTTTGCGGAAATCCATGTTCTCATAGTGCTGGACGAGTTGAGGAAGCCGGGTCTCCAGCTCGGAGATCATCCATTGTTCGGCTTCGCCCGACGCTCCAGTCTCTGGAACCTTGCCATCAAATTTAGATGCACAGTACTTGGTGATCCGGTTGACGAAATTGCCGAGCACATTGGCGAGATCGGAATTTATGGCCGCCTGGAAGCCTTCCCAGGTGAACGCCGCGTCAGACCCTTCGGGCGCATTGGCGACGAGATACCACCGCCAGTAATCCGCCGGAAGCAGGTCGAGCGCCTGATCCATGAACACGCCGCGCTTGTTCGAGGTCGAGAACTTGCCGCCATACCAGGTGACCCAGTTGAAGGCCTTCAGCTGGTCAACGAGCTTCCATGGCTCTTTGGAGCCGATGATCGTGACCGGGAAGGAGACGGTATGGAAGGCAACATTGTCCTTGCCCATGAACTGGACATACTCAACATAATCAGCGCCCTCATCCGTGCGCCACCAGCGGCGCCATGCATCCGGATCGCCGTTTTTCTTCGCCCATTCCTCGGTCGCGCCGATGTATTCGACCGGAGCGTCGAACCAAACATAGAAGACCTTGTTCTCGAAGCCTTCACGGAGGCTGCCATCCGAGTTTGTCACCGGTACGCCCCAGGACAGATCGCGCGTGATGGCGCGGTCCCGAAGGCCTTCATCAAGCCATTTGAGTGCGATTGATCGGGCGAGCTGCGGCCAATCCTTCGATTCTTCCACCCACTTGCGGATCGTATCCTGCATCCTGGACTGAAGAAGGAACAGGTGGCGGGTTTCGCGGATCTCCACATTCTTCGAGCCGGACACGGCAGAATATGGATCAATCAGGTCCACTGGGTCGAGCAGGCGGCCGCAATTGTCACACTGATCACCGCGGGCTTTTTCAAACGCGCAATGTGGGCAGGTTCCTTCGACATACCGGTCGGGAAGGAAGCGGCCATCGTCAATGGAGTAGACCTGCTCCATGACGCGTTCTTCAATGAGGCCTTCGTCTTCGAGCACATTCGCGAAGTGCTGCGTCAGCCGCGCATTCTCCTCACCGGAAGACCGGCCGAAATGATCGTAAGACAGCGCGAACCCTTCGCCAGCGCGCTTCTGGATTCCGTGTTGCTCATTGCAATAGTCACGAACCGACATGCCCGCTGTCTGCGCAGCCAGTTCGGCGGGTGTGCCGTGCTCGTCGGTGGCGCAGATGTAGAGTACCTCGTGACCGCGAAGCCGTTGAAAGCGCGCATAGACATCGGCCGGCAACATCGAGCCGGCGAGGTTTCCGAGATGCTTGACCCCGTTGATGTAAGGCAAGGCTGAAGTAACGAGAATGCGGCGTTGGCCAGTTGGCGACATGTTATCTTCCGTAATTCGGCATTTGCGGGCAAGCTTGCGCTAGCTGCGTTTCTGGGCGCCACTCATAGCGCGGCAAAACAAAATTGAAACGGGGCAAGGGAGGTACAAGACATGCCTAGGATTGCAAACGTGAACCTGTTGGGCGTGCTGCTTGGTGCAATCGCGATCTATTTCGTTGGATTCATCTGGTACGGCATGCTGTTCTCGGAGGCGTATATGAGCAGCATCGGCGTTTTCTTCAACGAGAGCGGCGACACGGTTCGATGGCTCGAAGCGGATGGTGTCCAGACCAGAACCGGAATGGGAGATGAAGGCGCCTGGATGGCCACCGGCTTCCTGATCCCGCTCGTTCTGGCATTCGGGCTTGGCTACTTCATGAAAAAGCAGGCCGTTCGATCGATTGCGAGTGCAGCCGGCTTCGGTCTGGTCCTTGCCATCCTGATCGGGCTTCCGCTGATGGGGTACGGCCTGATCTATTCACCCTGGCATTCATGGACCGGCTTTCTCGTGGACGGTTCCCACACGATCGTGAGCTTCGTGGTCTGCGCGATCGTGCTTTCATTCTTTGACTGAATAAAGAAAAGCCCGGAGCGAAAGTTCGGTCCGGGCTAATCTAGCAAATCTGGCGGCGACTCATCAGCCAACCTGGGCGCGCGTTGTCTGCAGGGTCAGGCCGACATTGCGGGACATGATTGCATCTTCCGGCGAAGCGCTGACTTCGGTTTTCAGGTCGGTGTTTCCAGACCGGATACCGTGAGCGTCCAGTGCGTCGACCACAGCTGCGCGGCGGGCATCAGCAAGGGTCAGCTTGCCTGACTGGCTTTCAGCGTCACTGGCCTTTGCGCTGCCAATAATGGACGTCACGGAACAACCACTAAGCTGTTCGCGGGTCTCGCGGATCGCATCGCGTGCGAACGGCGTCAGCTCGGCTTTGCCGGGCTCAAAATAGATCGTCAGATTGATCTCTTCGCAGGCTTGCGTCGAAGACGCATAAAACGGTTCAGTTGGGGGCGTGCGCGCTTCGTCAGCAAAAGCTGGTGCGGAAAAAACGGTAATCGCAGCACAGGCAGTGATGATCGACTTGCTCATTGTATTGCTCCTTCTTGCGATACTGAAGAAACAACGCAGCGTGGGCGGAAAAGTGCCGCAAACCGGATCAAATGTGGCAGTGCGGTGATCTTACAAAGGAATCTTGCCCTTTGAGCCAGACCATCATAAACGGGCCTTCAAGCCGGTATAGCTCAGCTGGTAGAGCACCTGATTTGTAATCAGGGGGTCGGGGGTTCAAGTCCCTCTGCCGGCACCATTATTTTCAACGCCATCAATCTTTGCTCTTCGATTAGTCGACGCGCCTAGGAACACCGCAGCATATGCTCGCTGACAGGTACTGTTGACGATTGGGGCGCGGGCGGCGTGAATTCTGCAAGGAATTTAGCGTACAGCGAAAGATGCCCACAATGGCCCGCCAGTCCTCACAAAGCGCGATGGATGCTGCAACGCTTGCCCCCCTTTGCAAGCTCGACAAGTCCGATGAGCTATCACTGCAGGACCAGATTCGCCGTGCGGTCGTGAATGCGATCAATACCGGAGTCCTGCCGCCGCGGACGAAATTACCATCCTCGCGCAAACTGGCCGACAGCCTCGGCGTGTCGCGTAATACGACGCTGATTGCCTATCAGAAACTCATAGCTGACGGGCATCTGGAGTCCCGCCAGCGAAGCGGGGTATTCGTGGCTTCGGCGGCCCAGCTTGCACCAGATCCGGACATGCAGGTAATCGCGCCGCGCCGCAGCAAGACTGCCGCTTCTGCTATCAGGCGTA
This sequence comes from Pseudomonadota bacterium, assembly GCA_036338795.1. Lineage (GTDB taxonomy): Bacteria > Pseudomonadota > Alphaproteobacteria > Caulobacterales > Hyphomonadaceae > Henriciella. The sequence continues at coordinate 8,754 of JAYZBJ010000264.1, forward strand.
TCGATCCGACGAGGTCTCGCGGCCGAAATTTCAGTTTTCCGCCTGATTGGCAATCCTTCCGGTTTCCCTTTCTCGAGGGCTGCTATGATCGCTCACTATTCCCGATCGTCGAGTGGCGGGAGGCCAGCCGTCTCGCCTTGGCGGCTCAGGAGGTCGCGACTTGGTCAATCGGCTCAGGTGAGGCTGACGACCCTTATCTGATCGACGAGATTCGCAGCAAGCTTCTGCCGAGGCGCGGCATCGCCGCTCGGCCTGACGAAATCCTCATCACGGCCGGAGAGCAGCAAGCGCTTCATCTGGCCATGGCTGTTCTTGCATCATCCGACACGGTGGTCGGGATGGAGGAGCCCGGACTGCCAGAGATGCGGACGCTGATTGAGCAGCGCGGCCGCATGCGGGTCAGTCTCCCGGTCGATGACGACGGGCTGATTGTGGATGAGCGTGTGGCGCAATGCGATGTCGTGCACGTGTCGCCGAGCCGTCAACGACCCACTGCCGTAACGATGTCCAGGGCGCGGCGCGAAGCCTTGCTCAAGCGAGCCGAGCAAGAAGATTTTGTCATCATCGAAGACGATTTCGAATGTGAATTGAACTACCTGGTCGATCCCTTGCCGGCACTGCGCGGCATGGACCGCTCGGGCAGGGTCGTCTATGTCGCCAGCCTGTCGAAAGTGCTCGAACCTGGCGTCGGCCTCGGCTTCATGGTGGCGCCGCCGGAATTTATCGCTGCTGCACGTCAGCTGCGCACAATTGCATCGGGCCGGCCTTCACCTAATAACCAGCGCGCGGCGGCATTCTTTATGTCGCTCGGCCACTATGATGCCATGCTGCGCAGGCTCAGCGCGGTATTTGAAGAGCGTCTGATCGCATTGCGTGATGCGCTCAATCATTATCGCCCGCTCTCGCTTGCGGTGGCGCCCGTCCGGGGTGGAACCACCTTGTGGATCAGGGCTGATTCGGAACTTTCGACCCGCCAGTTGCTGAGGCAAGCCCAATCGCGAGGCGTTCTCGTGGAACCTGTGGAAGACTACTACGCCTCGGATGCAGCGCCCTCCAACGTCTTCCGGCTCGGCGTTACCAGTCTTTCGGCGAAGCGCATCAGGGAAGGCATCGCAGCCCTGTCTGAGGCCATGCTGGCCACGACAGCCTCAGATGCTGAGCAAGGGCAGGGGCTTCAGATTGTCGAGGCAGATCGGCTCAGGGAGCAGATATCCGGCCTGACCCTCTACTACCGAACTGTCTATGGAGAGCCTTGTACGATCTGGCTGAACCCGGACGGCACCATGCAGGGCCGGGCTGGCTCGGCCGGTGAAGACGTCGATGAAGGACGCTGGTGGACGGAAGACGGTAAATGGTACCGCCAGTGGAATCGCTGGGCTTTCGGAGAAACACTCAGCTTCTTCGTCGCGGTGCAGGACCATCAGATATTCTGGCTGGATGCTGACCATGCGGTGCGCGATACGGCGGTCATTATTGACACTTCAGAGGATGGCGAAGCGGGCTGACCGGACCCGTTCGCCGAGCGAACTGGCCGCAAGGATTGGCTCCATCTGGCTCTAAATAAACTGTCACCTTGCCGTCATGGTTCATGAAACGCTGGCTCGACTGGCTGGCAAACATGAAGCGAGACGACACAACTGATGAGACGGTTTGGACTGGCAGCCCTGCAGATCGACGCTCAGGCGAGCGACAATATTGATCTGGTAGAAAAAGAAATTCGTTCAGTCGTAAAGCGCTTTCCCTGGGTCGACCTCGTAACGCTCGGTGAGTTGATTATCCACGGCCCGTCCACCGCCAAGGCTGAGCCGGCTGGCGGCCCAACTGAGCAACGGCTGCAAGCGCTCGCCCGCGAGCTTAAGACCTGGCTGGTGCCGGGCTCCATCTACGAAGCCCGCGACGGCAAGGTGTTCAACACTTCGCCTGTCATCGCGCCCGACGGCTCAATCGTCTGCCGGTATGACAAGATGTTTCCCTTCCTGCCGTATGAGGCTTCGGTCGCAAGCGGTGAGAACTACCGCATCGTCGACCTGCCTGGCATTGGTCGGGTCGGGATCGTCATTTGCTATGATATCTGGTTTCCAGAGGTCATCCGTACGCTTAGCGCAATGGGCGCCGAGCTCATTCTTGCGCCGACGCTGACCAACACCATTGATCGCGATGTCGAAGTCGCGCTTGCGCGCGCCAATGCCGCGACGTCGCAAGTGTTCATGGTGGCTGTGAACGGGGCAGGCCAGCTTGGTAATGGGCGCTCGGTCGTCTTCGGGCCCGGCGGAGATCCGATTTACGAAGCTGGAACCGGCCGCGACGTGATCGCGATCGAAGTGGATCTTGATCAAGTCACGCACGTCCGTGAGCGCGGATGGCACGGTCTGGGCCAGGTGATGAAGAGCTTCCGGGACAGCAAGGCAGAGTTTCCGATGCATGCAGCGCCAGATGCGCGGCAGGCAGCGCTCTCCGGTCTCGAAGCACTGACCATTCCGGGAAAGACAGGAAATTCCGACAGGGCGGCGAGCGCGCCGGACGGTCAGGACTAATCAGCAGGCGACTACAACGTGAAGCATAGAGGGGAAAACGACATGCAAAGCACTTCCAGACTTCCCGGCAGGATTCGGATCTTCTCCGCATTGCTCGCCGGTACGGCACTGACCACGCCGGTCCTCATTTCTGCGACGGCGCAGGAAGCCGCCTCGGAAACCGAGCGCGTCAGCCGCCAGAAAACGGTTACCGTCACAGCAACACGGCGCAGCGAGTCCCTGACCGATGTGCCGTACAACATCTCTGCGGTATCGGGCGATGACCTCGAAGCATCGAACATCCTCGACGAGGCGGAGCTTCTTCGGTCTGTTCCCGGTGTTGCGGTTGTCGATCGCGGTGCCCGCAACTCCGGCACGCTGAACGCAGCCCGTATTCGCGGCCTTGCCGTCGACGGCAATGCGCTGGGCGACTATTCGGTATCCTCTGTCGCTTCGGTTTCCACCTATGTGAACGACACCCCGATCTTCGCGAACTTCGCGCTTCGCGATCTTGAGCGGGTTGAGGTGCTTCGCGGCCCGCAGGGCACGCTTTACGGCTCGGGCGCACTTGGCGGAACCATTCGCTACATCACGCGCGACCCGGAACTCGGTGAACTTGGTGGCTATGTCAGCGCAACCGCATCGTCAGTCGAGGGCAGCGAAGACATCGGCTACGCCTATGACGGCGTTTTCAACGCGCCGCTTGGTGACAAGGCGGCAATCCGTCTCGTCGGCACACTGGCTGATTATCCGGGCCTGGTGGACTATACCAACGTCTATGAACTCAACGCCGATGGCACGCCTGTCGCGCCGAACGGCGTACTTGACCCGGCAGCATCTTACAGGTCGGTTGAAGATGCCGACACGGTCGATCTCTGGATGGGGCGCGCGACGTTCCTCTGGGAGCCGACATCAGACTTCAGAATGAAGTTGATCCACACGCGCCAGTCCGATGAAGT
>JAYZBJ010000265.1:0-7939 GCA_036338795.1 Pseudomonadota bacterium
CCAGCTCCTGTTCAGCGCATACACTGCGACAAGGGTCATGAAAGCAAACACCAGCATGCCAGCAGACAGCCAGTGAGCCTGCTCATAGCTCTGCTCTTCGACATGTTCGAAAATCGCGATTGAGACGACCCGCGTGCGCTCCGGAATATTGCCGCCGATCATCAGGACGACACCGAACTCACCGATCGTGTGAGCGAATGTCAGGACGCAGGCGGTGACGATGCCTCTCAGTGATTGCGGCATCACCACATTGAAGAATGCGTCGAGCCGTGATGCGCGCAGCACCGACGCCGCTTCAAGAGGCCCGCGCCCGACACTTTCGAAAGCGGCCTGTAGGGGCTGCACCATGAAAGGCAGCGAGTAGAGGATCGAACCGACCACGAGGCCCGCAAAAGAGAAGGTGAGCGTGTCCCCTGTCAGCGACACCCAGAAGCTGCCAATGGGCGCTGTCGGGTTCAGCGCGATGAGCAGGTAAAACCCGATCACCGTTGGCGGCAGGACAAGTGGGAGCGCAGTCACTGCTTCGACCAGAGGCTTTGCAAAGGAACGCGTCGTCGCCAGCCACCAGGCGAGTGGCAGGGTCAGCACGAAAAGGATAAGCGTCGTCACCGCTGCGAGTTGCAGGCTGAGCAGGACCGGGCCGAAGTCGGGCATGGGCGTCAGCCGGGCTCGTATCCGAAGTCGTCGATGACGATCCGGGCATCTTCAGTCTTGAGAAACTCCATGAACGCAATGGCGGCCCTGTTCTTCGATGCGCGCTCCAGAAGGACAGCATCCTGGTGAATCGCCGTGTGCAGCTCGCCCGGCACTTCCCAGCTTGAGCCACCAATCGTATTGACCTGAGACGAGACCTGCGACTTGGCGATCAGTCCGAACTCGGCATTGCTGCTGGCGACCATAGAGAACGCCTGACCAACGGTCTGGCCACGCACCAGCTTCGCCTTCAGCACCTCAGCAAGCCCCAGCGCGCGCAGCGTTTCCATCGCAGCTCTGCCATAAGGTGCAAGCTCGGGATTGGCGATGGCGAGGGCGCGGAACTGCCCCGCCTCAAGCACATCCGGACCGTTCACATCATCAAGCGCGTCCGGATCCGGGCTCCAGAGGACCAGCTTGCCCGTGGCGTAGGTGAACCGCGACCCTGCGACGGCTATCCCCTCATCGACGAGCATGGCAGGCCGTTCCTGATCAGCTGACAGCAGGACGTCATACGGCGCGCCATTCACAATCTGGGCATAGAGCTGTCCGGTGGCGCCAGCCGCGAGGGATATCTCGAAGCCTGTCTGGTCCTCGAACTCATCCTCAAGGATGGTCGCGGCGTCACGGAAATTGGTCGCGACGGCAATCAGCGCATCACCCGAAGGCCTGCCGTCGCCGCACGCCGTAAGCCCGAAAGCGACAAGCCCGAGAAGGCATCTGTAAAACGACCCAGCCATGATTTCGCGTAGCACCCTGATTACACGCGGGCAACTGCGCCGGGGGCGGATTGAGGTCATGTCTTTCTGCGGTTGTCCATTGAAGACTGGCCCGATGCATGCAAAGCCGCCTGAGGGGGCATTCCACAATCGGTATTAGAAGTCCGGTTGCAGCACATCCTGCCCGTGTTACCGTCCCCAGCAGTGGCATCCGGCCACGTTGATTCGGAAGGACCAAGCCCATGAGCCTCGACCTTCATTCCCACGATATTCTGCCTGACCCGCTCGATCTCGTTGAGGCATGCCTCGAAACCGCCGGCTGGGAACACCAGCGCGAAGACGATGCGGCGATCCAGTGCATTGCGCAGAGCCGCTGGGGCGAGATGGGCGCGCTGTTCGCATCCCGCCAGCAGCCACCCGCCCTTCACTTCACCCTTACACTGGACCTCAAGCCAACGGCTGCCCGTCAGAATGCGATCTCCAAACTGATCCTGATGGCGAATGAGCGCCTTTGGCTCGGCCACTTCGACTACTGGGTGGAAGACCACGTCATCCTGTTCCGGCACACCTTGCCGATGCTGGATCGTGCAGAGCCTGATCCGGGCGAAATCCGCGCCGTGCTTGCTGCGGCGACTGATGCGGTAAACATGTTCGTGCCTGCCTTCAATTTCGTGATCTGGGCCGGCAAGACGCCTGAAGAAGCCATCGACGCGGCATTGTTCGAAACCGATGGCGAGGCCTGAGCCGGGCATCACCCTTGTTGGCGGCGGTCGGATGGGCTCTGCCCTTGCCGGCGGCTGGATCAAGGCGAACTATGCCGGACCAATCACCATTCACGACCCGCAACCGTCAGACCTGCTGACAGGCTGGGACGCTGACGGCAAGATCGCGCTAAACCCGACGCCTGCACCGGCCTCCACGCTCGTCGTCGCGGTCAAACCCCAGGTGTTTGGCAAGATCGCCGATGAACTGCGCCAGCATGTTGGCGAGCAAACGCTGGTCCTCTCCATCATGGCCGGCATCACGCTCGAAACGTTGGCCGAGACGTTTGGGACGCGCCGCGTTGCGCGCGCCATGCCCAACACGCCCGGTCTCGTCGGCAAGGGCATGACCCTGCTTTGCCTGCCCGAAGACGCCGCGGCTGAAGATGGCGACTACCTGAACGAGTTGCTGACCCCACTGGGCGAGGTTGAAGGCCCGATGGGCGAAGACCAGATTTCAGCGGCGACCGCGATATCCGGGTGCGGGCCTGCCTACGCCTTCCTGCTGGCAGAAGTCATGGCAGCGGCTGGAAAAGCACATGGGCTGGATGAAGCGCTCGCCCTGCGTCTCGCGAAAAAGACCGTCGAAGGTGCTGGCGCGCTGATGATGGCGTCCGATGAGCCGCCATCCCGGCTGCGCGAGAACGTGACTTCGCCCGGCGGCGTCACCACAGCCGCGCTGGATGTCTTGATGCGCGCCGATGGAATGCCATCTCTCATGGAGAAAGCTGTTGGGGCGGCGATCAATCGTGATCGCGAACTCTCTGGAGACTAAACCTTGGTCGAAGACCGCAGGACAATCGTCGAAATGGGTGTACGGGCCGCCCTCAAACTGGCCGCTGATACCCCTTGGGGAGAACTCACCCTCGCCGAGATTGCCGAAGAAGCCGGCATTTCGCTTGAGCAGTTCCACGGCCGCGCCAACAAGGACACGATCGCAGACGCCGTCGAACGCTATTTCGACAAGGCGATGAGCGAGGGGTCTTTCGATGAGGAAGAAGCCCCTCGGACACGCCTGTTCGATGTGATCATGATGCGCTTCGAGGCGATGGAAGACTATCGGCCCGGCCTGGTTTCCCTCATGAAGTGGCGCCAGAGCCAACCAGCGCGCCTCCTGAACCTGATCGCAGCACGTCAAGCTTCTGCCGACTGGGCGCTCGTCTGCTCCGGCCTGGACAGTTCCGAAGGCCTCCCCAAGCCCATCAAGGCGACTGGTATTGCCTGGGCGATTGCGCAGGCCGAACGCGCCTGGCGCAAGGATGAGTCGGCGGACCTGCCGCGCACCATGGCAGCCCTGGATGGGGAGCTGCGCAAGATGGAAGAACGTGCAAGCTGGATCACCGGGCGCCGCCGGAAGAAGAAGCCGGCCGAGGCTGAAGCTGCTGAGTCCGAACCCGCCGCACCGGAACAGGCAGAGTAGACGGAACGTTTTCTTTTCCCCCAAGACGTCCTAATGGCGGTTCGATGAGCACGATCCCCCACACACTCGCCCCGCACCTCGCCTCGATGAATGGCATCCGCCACGGCTTCTTCGGTCGTCAGGGCGGCACGTCCGAGGGCATTTATGACAGCCTCAATCTCGGCATTGGATCGGACGACAAGCCGAAGGCCGTGATGCGCAATCGCCGTCTCGTGGCTGATACGATCGGGGCAAGAGAGGTCGACCTGCTCCTCTCCTGTTATCAGGTCCATTCAGACCGGGCGATCCTTGCCACCATGCCCTGGGGAAAAGACCGCCCACAGGCTGACGCCATGGTGACGGATCTGCCGGGCATCGCGCTCTGCATCCTGACGGCCGACTGCGTGCCCGTCCTGTTCGCTGACCGGAAGGCCGGCGTAATTGGTGCCGCCCATGCCGGCTGGAAAGGGGCGCTCGGCGGCATTTGCGAAGCAACCATCGCCAAGATGGAAGAGATCGGCGCTAACCGGAAAGACATCCATGCAGCGATCGGCCCTTGCATCGGCCAGGAAAGCTACGAAGTCGGCCCTGAGTTTCGCGACGAGTTCATTAAGCAGGCCCCTTGGAGCGGCAACCTGTTCCACGCCGGACAGGGCGACCGCTTTCACTTCAATATCGAAACCTTCGTGAAAAACCGCCTGCTCCACGCCAAGCTCGCCTGGGTCGATGTCATCGGACACGACACATGCGAGATGGAAGAAATGTATTTCTCCAACCGCCGCCGTAATCAACGCGGCGAGCCGGATTATGGCCGCCAGGGTTCGGTCATCATGCTGGAGAGCTAGACACCTGCTGGGCCGGACAGGCCTTCCATGATAAAAACTGGCCATGAGCTATGACGTTGGAGACGGCGATCTGGTCCTGTGCGTCAACGCGGCGCCCAACCACGTGACAGGCGAACCTGTGCCCCTGGTTGCAGGTGAGACCTATCGCGTCTGGGCGGTCATGCCTTTCGTTTGTCCCTGCGGGCGATCTGATGCCCTGCTCGATGTCGGGGTCGGCTTTGCCTGGTGTCAGACGCGCTTCCGCCTCCTTCCAAAGCCGAAGAAGCGGCAGGTGACGCGCAAGGTCACCGCGCCAAAGGAAGTGGAAAAGGTGTAAGCGGGGGCATCGCGGGCGCACGAGCCTTCGCCCTGGTTCGCGCCAATCCTGAAGTAGTGACAGCCAGTTGCACCCTTTTCCTTGCGACTCGCGGCTGCTTGTTCCAAAAGCACCGCAAACTGACTGATGGGAAGGGCTGCCCCGCATGAAACTGATCTCCTGCAACGCCAACCGGCCACTCGCTGAAGCCATTGCAGATCATCTCGACTGCCCCCTGTCGGACGCCGAGATCAAGAACTTTGCCGACAATGAGATCTTTGTCCGCATCAATGAGAATGTCCGCGGGGAGGATGTTTTCGTTATTCAGTCAACGTCCAAACCGGCGAATGACAACCTCATGGAATTGCTGATCTGCATGGACGCGCTGGCCCGGGCCTCCGCGCGCCGGATCACGGCTGTCATCCCGTATTTCGGTTATGCCCGTCAGGACCGGAAGACCGATGGCCGGACGCCGATTTCGGCCAAGCTGGTCGCCAATCTCATTTCTACATCAGGCGCTGACCGCGTCCTCACCATGGACCTGCACGCAGGCCAGATTCAGGGTTTCTTCGACGTCCCGACTGACAATCTGGTCGCCATGCCGGTGATCGAGAATGATATCCGCACGGTCCATGGCAGCAGCAACGTCATGGTCGTCTCGCCAGACGTCGGCGGTGTGGTGCGCGCACGCAACCTCGCCAACCGTCTTGGCGTCGACCTCGCCATCGTCGACAAGCGCCGCCCGGAAGCTGGCAAGTCTGAAGTCATGAACATCATTGGTGATGTCGACGGACGTCACTGCATCATGGTCGACGATATCTGCGACTCCGGTGGCACGCTCGTGAACGCGGCTGCCGCGCTCAAGGACAAGGGCGCCAGCGGCGTCAGTGCCTATGTCACGCACGGCGTCCTGTCGAACAATGCGGTCAAGCGCATCGAAAAATCGGTCATGGACGAAATCGTCATTTGCGACACTATCCGCCCGACCGAGGAAGACTACAAATCCAACAGCCTTCGTGTCCTGTCTGTTGCGCCGCTGCTCGGGGAAGCCATTCGCCGCATCGCGAACAATGAGTCCGTGTCGAAGCTGTTCGACTAGGCAAGGCATTGAAAAAGGGCCCTTCCTTCCCGGAAAGGCCCTTCTCTCTCCCTCCAGAGATACCGCTAGCCGGCGGCGTAGAGAACCAGCGACTCTGCGGATTCCGGATCATGCGGCTTGTACTTCTTCTCACCCGTTTCGGCGTCGAGCGTCGGCTTCCAGTATTCAAGGTGGAGGTGCGGGCCAGTTGCGCGGCCGCTCATGCCGACCTTGCCAATCACTGAGCCACCTTCGACCTCATCGCCCTTTTCGACGAGACGCTTGCTAAGCTGGCCGAAGCGCATCTTGGTCCCGTCGGAGTAGGCGATCTCAATGACTTCGCCATAGCCTTCCTTGAAGCCGGAATAGACGACCTTGCCACAGCTGGGCGTATGCACGGGTGTGCCTTCGGGAGCGGCAATGTCGGTCCCTTTGTGTGAGCGCGTCTCCTGCGTCCACGGGTCCTTGCGTTCGCCAAAGCTGCTGGTCAGCTTCGCCTTCGGGCTGACGACGACGGCATGCACGAATTCCATCGGCGCGTCCTTGCCAGCCTCGGCCGTGATGACCTCTTCACCAGCCTGCGCAAGTGCCAGTGGTGACAGGATGAGTGCAACCAGGCTCGCGCTGATGGCGGTCACAGGTCTTGAGCGTGCGGGGCGGTGCTCGAACAGTCGATTAAGACGCATGGGAAGGCTCCTTTTGCGAGGCAGGATGAATGCAGCGACCGGCAGCGCGCGGACGGGGGCTGCCACGCGGGCAGCATGGGCGAGCGTGCGGGCGTATCCGATCCGGTCACCGCTCAGCGTCGAGGCAATCTCATCGCAGACAGCCTCCCGCCAGAAGTCGAGTTCACGCCGGATCATCCACGCAAATGGCGAGAACCAGAACAGGTCTGCGATTATCCGCTCCATCGGACGGGTGACGAGATCGCCCCGCTTCAGGTGAACACATTCGTGGATCGCGATCTGGCGAAGGTCACGCGGCGTGTCGAGTTCTTCCGGGAGATAGATCTCACGCTTCAGAAAGCCGGCGACGAAGGGCGATCCGTGGGGGATCAACCGCACAGGGGGTACCCGCTCGAGGCCCAGTTGCGTCAGGGGAAAGGCGTCGATATCTCGCCTTTGGACCTTCGAGCGGGATTTCAGTCGCTGCAGGCGCAGCTGGGCCAGGAGCGCGGCGCCAGACCGTACGCTCCAGCCGATTATCAGGACGCCAAGCAATGCTGGCGCCGTCCATGACCATTGCGGCCCGGCGACCACTGATTGCAGCGATGTCGTCGCGCTGCTCACCATGCCGGCGGCAGGCTCTACATATGGAATGTCAGGCAGCGCCGCTGGCAATTTCGCCGGCAACAGCCGCGCGATGCCAATGGCGATCAGAGGCGCGATGGAGAGCATGGCTGCTCCGCGCCAGACGAGCTGTGCAAACCGGGCCTGAACACGCCCGGATGTGACGAGGCTTGCGACACCAGCCAGGAAGCCCGTCCAAAGAATGATGAAGATAACCAGCCATGCAATGCTCATGGTTACGCGTCCCCTCTCTCGTTTTCCTTGTATTCTGCGGCGTTGATAATGGCGTCGAGTTCGTCGAGTTCGTCGCCCGAAAGGTGCGGGCTTTCCGCGAACAAGGCCGCTGGTAGTGGGCCTTTCAGGTCGAGCACCTGCCGGGCGAGCTGGCGCACGAGACCGCCCAGCGTTTCCACCCGGTCAAGCACGGCGACGTAGAACGCAGCCGCATCGGCTGACTCCCCGTCGCGCTTCACCCAGCCCTTGTTTTCCATCCGGTTGATGACGGTGCGCGTGGTGGACAACTGCCACGCCCGGTCGGGGCCGACGGCTTCATGAATTTCACGCGCGGTCCGCCGGCCAGCGGACCAGAGATATTTGAGAATGACGAGTTCTGATGAATTCGGTTTTGACATCTGGTGGTGACCCTTCCACGTTACATCTGTCACTTGGATAAAAAGACGTGTGACAGGTGTAACGCGAGTCGTCAAGCCTGATTCAGCGAAGCGGTTGTCACTTTTAATGTCTTCGTGTAATGGCCGCGTCTTCGAAAGGACGGCGCAAGGCCGTGCCTGTCAGGCTGTCACCGGCGGGAAAGCGTCCCGCAGGCGGACTTCAGGGCGAAAGGAAAAGAACATGTCCAG
>JAYZBJ010000266.1:0-9362 GCA_036338795.1 Pseudomonadota bacterium
GCATCCAGAACTGCAAGCAGCTCATTAGTAGCCTCGCCCAGCGACACACCGGTTGCAGAACTGCCAAGCACAGATATTTTTCGCGCACGGTCAGACCGATCAATCTGTGACGGCCCCGATGCGAACTGCACTTGTGAAACCGCGCCGATGTCCACGAGACGGCCATCAGCTCCGCGCACCTGTATACGGTCGAAGTCCCTTACGCTTTCTCTCTGGTCTTCTTCGAGGCGTAGACGGATGTCGTAGCGTTTTCCGTCCTCTTCAAATGTGCCCACATCAACCCCGCCGAGCGCGATCCGGGCAGTTGAGGCAAGCGACCTCGCTGATACGCCTTGGTCACCTGCGCGCCTTCGGTCAAACAATATCTGGGCCTCAGGCCGCCCGCTCTCAAAACTCGTCCTGACATCGGCGAAAGCAGAACGCGAGCGCATCTCCTGCACCAACCTGTCAGCATACTGCGAAAGAGAAACCAGATCACTTCCCTTTAGCAACAAATCGAGATCGGAGCTGCCGGATGTTGTGCCGCTGACCCAGGGCACTTCAAGAACTGATACTTTGACCGCATCGGGCGCTGCTCCGCGTATAGCTTCGCGCGCTTCATCCATGATCTCGAACTGGCCTTTCGAGCGTTCCTGCTTCGGTGTCAGAGAAGCATAGAGTTCTATAATGTGGACATCGGTTTGCGAGCCAGATCCAATGGACAGGAATACATCCTCAATGTGGTCAATCTTGCGGAGCCCTTGGTCGGCTTCTTGTGCCGTCCGCAGCGCTGCCGCAATCCCGGTACCCAGCGGTAGCTCGATTGAACCCTGAAACTCGCTCCGGTCTGCACGGGATGTGAACCCGGACGGAACTTGAGCGGCATACCCTGCCCCACCAAATACGGACGAGACTGCGATAAGCATAACGATCAATCGAAATCGCACGGCGAGCGTCACGATTGACGCGTAAACACGTTCAACGCCGTCCCAGAACGCATCCAGCGGGCGAAAAACAAAGAAAACACGACCCGACCTGAGAAAGCGCGATGCGAGCATTGGGGTTAGCGTAAGCGCAACGAGCAATGAGACCGACACAGAAAAGACGATCGCCAATCCATATTGGTAAAAAAACCGCCCGACGATCCCATCCATAAAGGCGATGGGTACAAATACAGCGAGTGTCGCGGCAGTACCTGCAAACACTGCCAAGCCAACCTTGCGCGTCCCCTCGCGGGCTGCTTGGAGAGGGGGCTTGCCCTCCTCCAGCTCCTTCATGATCGCTTCGACGACGACTATGGCGTCATCGACAAGAAGACCGATCGCGACAGTCAATGCCAACAGAGTGAGGACATTGATCGTAAATCCCAGCAGGTAGAATCCAAAAAAGGTCGCCACCAAGGATGTTGGGATCGCGGCGGCAACAGTTAGCGTAGCTCTGACGTTCAGGAGGAAAGTGAATGTCACAGCGATCACGAGGCCAATTGCTATCGCCACATCGTGGGTAACATCCTCAATTGAGCTCTCGATGAATTTGGAAACATCGCGGGTCGCAATGACAGTTACACCGGCAGGGGCAATTTTCCGAAGACGCTCTGTCGCTTCCTTCACATTGCGTGCGACTTCCACAGTGTTACGGCCCGACTGTTTTCGAATATCGAGCGATATGCCCCGCCTGCCATTCAGCAAGGCAGCTGAGCGTTCATCCTCCAACCCATCTTCGACACGCGCGATATCGGAGATGCGGATGGTGACGCCATTCTCTCGATAGGCGACCGGCAGTTCGGCAAAGCCATCCGCACTGGCGACTTCAGCGACTGTCTTGACGCCGAACTCCTTTGTGCCGGCAGCATTTTCCAGCCGCCCGCCCGGAAGCTCCGCATGCTCACTCTGAATCGCTTGGCGGACATCATCTGCCGTGACGCCAAAGGCGCGCAGGCGTTCATTGTCGAGCCATATCCGGACGTCCCGTTCACGCCCTCCAACCATGCTGACCGAGCCAACTCCGTCAATTCGCTGAAGGCGCTCCTTGGCGACGTCATCGGCAAACGCTGTGAGGTCGGCAATTGGCAGGTCTCCAGCGATCATCACGGAGATTATCGGTGCAGCGTCCGGATCCACCTTATCAACAATGGGCGGGTCCATGTCTGGAGGTAGTTCCGCGCGGGCAAGCTGTACCTTGTCTCGAACATCCTGGACCTTCTCGCGGGCATCGGACCTCAAATCGAACTCGATAAGAATTTGAGACCGCCCTTCGCTGGAAAAGGATTGCAGTGTCTCAATGCCATCAATTGTATTGATGTATTCCTCCAGAATATCGGTGATTTCGGACTCGACTGTTTCTGGGGAAGCACCGTCCAGTGTGGCCGTGACATTCACGTACGGAAATTCGACATCGGGGAAGAGGTCGACGCCCAGTCGCCCCATCGACATGTAACCAAGCCCCACGAGTGACGCGATAATCATGACCGCAAAGACCGCTCGCCGTATCGATAGATCGACGAGCCACATCATGACGCTGCTGGCTCGACGACGGCTCCATCATAAAGCGGTTGGGATGAGCTCAGGATCACCTTTTCACCGATCGACAACCCGTCAAGAACCTCGGTCCGGCCTGCGTCCAGGTCTGAAATTTTGACGACGCGTCGCTGCACTTTTCCACCTGAGACGACATAGATGTAGCGGTCGTCACCTGTGCCACGCACAGCTATTCGCGGCACAACTATGGCGGGGCGTTGATCGACATTCACTTCGGCGCGAACCGATTGCCCAGCCTTTACACGGCAGTCCGGATTGGCAAACGCCATGCGAAATTCAACCATTCGTGAGACAGGGTCCACCCGGTCGTTCAAAATCAGAATCTCGGATTGAATCGCATCGCCGCGGCCATCGACATAAAGACGACCCGTCAAGCCAAGGCGCAGACGCGCAAGCTCAGACTCTGGCGCAAATAATATTCCCGCGGCAATTTCGCATTCCTGGATTTGAACGACCGCTGAATTGCCCATCCCGGAAAAGCTGTTTGACATGAACACACCTTCATCGATGTAACGTGCTGTGACAGAGCCGTTGAAGGGAGCGCGCACGATCGTATCGGTGAGCGCTTGCTCGGCGGTTTCTACTTCCGTCTCGCTGAGCCGCAAATTGGCACGAGCGACTTCCAGAGCAGTTTTGGCGTCATCAAAGACCACACCTGAGACCACACCATCAGGTGCCAGTGGCGTATAACGATCTACAAGGGTGTTCGCACGGGCCACCTCAGCCTGCGCGACGTCTCGCATTGCTTCAGCTTCGATAAGTCTACGCTGATAGTCGATCTGCCGGGTACGGAATAGCGGGTCGCCTTTTTGAACTCGGTCACCGACCCGGACGAAAATACGTTCGACGACGCCCTCTGCCAATGCACCAATATTGCTGGTTTGCTTGGCGGCGACAGTGCCTGAAGCGATGAGAGGTTCGGCGAGTATTGTCTCTTCAGCGGATATCGTCTCAACCCGTATGATGGACGCTTCAGACTCGGCAATGATGTCGGTTTGCGGTGCAACAGATTGATCTTCGCGTCCGCCCTCGGTGCATGCGCCGATCAGAGAGCACAAAAGGCAAAGTAATACTGTCAGGCGAATCATTGCGAATGCCTCGGCATCTGGTAGGCACCGCGTCCGCTCGAAAGCAGGTCGCCATCAGCGTTGGTAATTGATGCTTCGGCGACTGATAGTGTCGACCCCAGTCGGACGATTCTTCCCGTTATGGTAAGCCGACCGGGTGTGGCGGGCTTATGATAGTCGACGCGCAAGTCAGCGGTAGCAACCGGCACGCTGCCAGCGGCCAACAAGGCATAAAATCCTGTGAGATCAATCAAGGCAGCGAGAATTCCGCCATGCGCAGATTGGGTGTGCGGGTTGGAGACAATTTCATCCCGCCAGGGCATCTCAAGTCTGATCGCTTCTTCGCCTGCGCTGATTACCTCGAGCCCAAGCCATCGAGGAAAGGGGGCAGCTTCAAGCGCAAGCTGCATGTCCCTGAGACCTGGAGTTGAGGCGCTCATACCGGGGCCTCCTCGCCCACCTGACGCAAAAAAGCGGCAACGGCATCCGTGAACACATCATTGCGGTCTCCCGCCACCATGTGGCGTGCCCCAGCGACATCGGTAAAATGCGCATTTGGGGCGAGCGCCCGGAAGGCGGTAACGGAGTCCTCTGAGACGAGCTCACTCATGCGCCCGCGAATGAGATGAAGCGGCACACAAATGTCCCTTACCGCCTGTTCGAGATCGCCAGTGCGTGTAACTGCCGATCGCTGCATTACGCCCGTAATGAAGGCCGGGTCCCAATGCCAGCGCCAGCGCCCATCCTCCCCTTGGCGCAAATTCTTCCGCAAACCTTCAAGGTCATCTGGGCGGGGGCGATGCGGAAGATATTTTGCGATGACATCGGCGGCCTGTTCCAGGGATTCGAAACCTTCCTCGATGTGAGCGCCCATAAAACCGACCACTTTGGCAACCCCGGCCGCATCCATATTCGGCGCAATGTCAACAAGAGTAACTGACATAAACGCGTCACGTGCCAGCATGCCAGCTGCGACGATTGCAGCAAGCCCGCCAAGAGAGGCCCCAACGAGGTGTGGCCGGGTGCCCGCGCCCGACAGTTGCCCTGCAACATCAATCAAGTCACTCGCAAAGGCTTCTAGTGAGTAGTCTCCGTCAGCTGCCCAATCGCTATCGCCATGTCCGCGAAGGTCCAGCACCGTCGAGAAATAGCCCTCATATGCGAGCGTTTTCGCAGCGGCCTTCCAGGCGTGCCGGGTTTGCCCGCCGCCATGCGCGAAAATTACCGGGGGCGCTGCAGGATCACCAAACGAGCTCATGGCTAATGAGAGCCCCTGTGCATTCATTCGTCCGACAGCCTTGTTCACAGAACGCCTCCGGGGTAGGATCTTGTAAGCATCCTATTTGTAAGTCTCCTTACAATGAGTGTAAATGGGGAAAATTATGGCGCTTTCGACGCGGTCACTTGGCTTTGATCTCAAGGGAGACCCCAGAATTGACTTCAGTTTTCTTCTCGGGGAAGTCACCCGTCTGTTGCGCATAGCATTTGACAGGGAAATGGAGGCCATTGGCCTTACGAGATCACAATGGCATGTGCTGGTTTATGTATTGAGACTGGATAGCCCCACGCAAACAGCGCTTGCAGAGGCGCTCGACATCGCCCGTCCTTCCGTCGGCGCGCTGATCGACCAGCTGGAAAACTCTGGCTATGTCTCACGCGAGAGGGACGCAGCCGACCGACGGGTCTGGCGCATTGTTCCAACGCGATTGGCCCGCCAGCGCGCCGAAGATTTTGCAAAATCTGCGGAGCGCGTTGCAGCGCGAGCATTTGCTTCGGTAGAGGCGGATGATCTGGCTGAGTCCGCGAGCGTACTTTCGGCCATACGTGATGCATTGAAGTCTCAAGAGACCGCCCCTTAGGAGTGACTTGAGATGTCCAGCCGTGTTCGTGAGGGATGATATTGGGATCAAAGGGTTTCTAAGTATCAAATTGCGCTGGTATATGACGTTCGCAACACACTTTGCTCTGCCCGCTTGTTACCCGTCTTGGCGACACGACTTTAATTTTCGTCCGTCTCATATTGCGCCGATTGCGGTCATCCAGACCATGTAGTCAAGTATCTGCCTTTGGCGATATTCTGTCTTTCAGGCCCCCGATCGCCCGATGGCTGCTTTCGGGAGTGGCTGTGTGAAAACGCCAAATCAGTTCAGACTGCGAGCATCCACGTAGGAGGCTGGGCATTGGACGGTTCGTCGAGGGTCATGATCGGGCGCAGGCAATGCTATTACCGGCAAGCCTGGAAGACTATCTCGACGAGGACAACCCGGTTCGCGTGATCGATGTCTATATTGATCAGCTGGATCTCATGGCACTTGGTTTTGCACGGGCACAGCCGAAGGCGACAGGCCGTCCGGCCTATCATCCGGCAACGCTATTGAAGCTGTATGTGTATGGTTATCTCAATCGCATCCAGTCGAGCCGCGGGCCTGAGCGGGAAGCGAACCGCAACATTGAGCTGATGTGGCTGACGGGACGGCTGGCACCCGACTTCAAGACCATTGCCGACTTCAGGAAGGATAATGGGCCGGCGATCCAGGCTGTCTGTGCACAGTTCATAGTCCTTTGCCGGGAGATCGGCCTGTTTGCCAAGGCGGTGGCAGCTATCGATGGCGCGAAGTTCAAGGCAGTGAATGCCCGGGAGAAGAATTATACGTGCGGCAAGCTGAAGCGCCGGATCGGACAGGTCGAGCAGAGCATCGAGCGCTATCTTCAGTCGCTGGACATCGCCGATGCCCAGAACGGTGATGTCGCGGAGGAGAAGGCTGACAAACTGCGAGACAAGGTCTCCGCCATGAAAGCGAAGCTCAAAGAGCTTCAGGCTCTGGAGGCTGAAGTCACCGCATCACCCGATAACCAGGTTTCGCTCACCGATCCCGATGCCAGCGCCATGTCGACCAGTCTCAAGGCCTCCGGCGTCGTCGGCTACAATGTCCAGACGGCCGTCGATACCGAACATCATCTGATCATCGCCCATGATGTTACGAACGATGTGCACGACCGTAGTCATCTGGCGAGGCTGGCAAAGAAGACGAAGGTCGCGCTGGGTGCTGAGACGATGACCGTCTTTGCCGATCGCGGCTACTTTAGCGGCGAGCACGTGAAGGCCTGCGAAAACGACGGAATCACGTCTTATGTCCCGAAGCCCTACACGTCCGGGTCCCGGGCAGCTGGCAGATACGGCAAGAATGACTTCACCTTCAATTCGGACGAAAATGCTTATCGCTGTCCAGCCAGCGAAACGCAAACCTATCGCTTCACCAGTGTCGAAAAGGGTCAGACGCTTCATTCCTACTGGACCACGAAGTATGGAATGTGTGCCTTGAAACCGCGCTGTACGACCGGGCCGTTCCGGCGGATCAAGCGCTGGGAGCATGAGGACAACATTGATGCCATGCTGGCGCGACTCGACGCGATGCCTGAGGCGATGAGTATCCGAAGGCGCACGGTCGAACACCCATTCGGTACGCTCAAATCATGGATGGGACCGTGTCATCTCCTGACAAAAGGCCTCAAAAACGTGAAAACGGAGATGAGCCTGTCTGTGCTCGCCTATAATCTGAAGCGCATGATCGCAATTATCGGCGTGAAGCCGCTCATCGCCGCGATCCGGGCATAATGGAGACGCTCGACTAAAATCGTGTCGGCCCGCGGTCTCAACCAAATGGGTTTTTAGACAGCCACGGGATTAAGCCGCCACTCGATCCGGTCCCAATTGCGCGCCTAGCAGCTCCATCAAATACCCGCCATCCCGCAGGCCTTCAGCCTTGTTGATCAGATAGCGAAGGCTGTCCTTCATATTGGAGGCCCCTGTTGACCAGCCCTCCTCGACAGCCTCAGCACCATAAAGTACCCGCGCAATTTCCTTGCGGCTGAAGCCAAGCGCCTGGCAATCCAGGGCCACAAGCCCGTCACGCAGCATTTGCGTTCGTTTGCTCCAGAGCGGCTCCTGGGTATCCGGCGCCGGCCCGTAAATGGCGAGCGCTTCCTTGTACGCCTTGAGCTGGCGTTCATAGGCATCGACGTCCGACAGCTGGAGCTTCATCCGAACCGGCTCGAGGCTGAGTAGGGAAAGCCCGCTGCAACGAATCTGGACCACACACCCATTGCCACGAAGCAGGAGGAATTCCCGCCCCTGCCGATCAGTGAAAAGCGTCACCTTGCAGATCGGTACTGTGCGCTCGAAAATATCACACACTTCATCAGGTGCCCGCGGGCTGACATGGACTTCGAACTGATCGGGAAACACGTCGCGCTGCCAGATCACGTCAGCGTCGATTCCATTGGCCCGTGGATCCGGCATCATCGCGAGGCCCCAGCGATGAGCAAGGTTCTGTGGCACGCGCGACTTGATGATGCGCGTATTGTTGCAGGCGATACGATCAGAGACATGGTCGGGCGACCAGGTCTCGGCATCTTCGAGAAAATCATCATTCCGGCGCAGATATTCCCAGGCCCAGCGATCAGCCGACAGACGCCAGAGATAATCATAGTGCTTCAGCACACCATCGCTTTTCAGAGCATATGTCTTCATCATCAACTCCCCAGTCTGGGGAATTCGCGCAAGGCGTGTGCCAAGTTTCACAAAACCTCACGATAAAAAATTTCAATGAAAAACGGCACTTTGGCGCCAGACGACCTTCGCAGAACGACCTCTAAGGTAGAGAAATTTGCCTACTAGCATCTTTAGAATCCTCAATACCCATAAGCGATTTCGCCTGACACGCGACTCGCCGCTCAGCCGCGGGCCTAGCTTTGCAGCTCTCTGAATCTCCCTGAATCGCGATGGCCGGATTGGCCCCGCCTCGAACTCCCCGGCAGCGTCACTCGCAGGCAATCTTCGCCTTAGAGTTTGAGATCGGAGAGCGGGCAAGTGACCCAGACCGGAACACACCAAGAAACACGCGACCGCCAGGTCGCGATGCTCCGCACCGCCTTCAGTCCTGCCATTCGACGGGCGCTTGAAGCCCCCGATGTCATGGAAGTCCTCGTCAATCCGGACGGCCGCCTCTGGCTCGAACAGGCAGGCATCGGTCTCACTCTCACGGATACTGTGCTGTCGCCGGAAGACCGCGAACGCGTCATCCGGATCGTCGCCTCAAGCCTCGGAAATAAGGATGCCTACAACCACTCCATCGTGTCGGCGGAGCTTCCGGAGACGGGCGAACGGTTTGAGGGGCTCCTCCCCCCGATCGCAACCGCGCCCTGTTTTGCCATCCGGAAGCCCTCCGCCACGCCAATCACCCTGTCGGATTATGTTGCCGCCGGCACACTCCCGGCGGCCCTCGCCGCAGCGCTTCGCGCCGCCATTGAAACCCGCGCCAATATCCTCATCGCGGGCGGCACATCGTCCGGTAAAACCACCTTTGCCAACGCGCTGCTGGCTGAGCCAGGCTTTACCGATGACCGGATCATCCTGCTGGAAGACACACGAGAACTTCGGGTCACAGGCCCCGATCATGTCGCCCTGCGTACCGACAAGGCCGGCGCGGATCTGCGAACCCTGGTGCGCTCAACCCTTAGATTGAGGCCGGACCGTATCATTGTCGGCGAGGTGCGCGGGCCAGAAGCGCTCGATCTTCTCAAGGCCTGGAACACCGGCCATCCGGGCGGCCTTACCACCCTGCATGCAAATTCAGCTCATGGCGCGCTGACAAGGCTCGAACAGCTGATCGGCGAAGCCACATCTGTCATTCCAAAAGCCCTCATAGCGGAGGCGATCGATATCGTCGTCTTCCTCTCGCGCGCGAGCGGCACGCGCCGCGTCGAGGACGCCATCCGC
>JAYZBJ010000267.1:0-4405 GCA_036338795.1 Pseudomonadota bacterium
AAGCGATGTCAGCGCCAGCGTGTAGTTCGCGTCTTCGGCGGAATAATCGAGCTGGGCTGCAAGCTTCTGGATGTGGGGGAAGGCCCCAGCCCCGGTCAGGACATTACTGGAGACGCCGGGCCGCGCATCGAATCCGAAAATCGCCGTCCGGTCACCGGAGCGCAGGGACACATAGGCAAGCAGCAAGGCGGAATTGATCGCCCTGTCGAGTTTCGGCACGCCGCCAAGGGGCTCGCTCATGAGGCGGCCCGTATCGAAGGCGAACACGATGTTGTGATTGCGTTCGGTGCGAAACTCCTTGGCCAGCAGCATGCGATGGCGCGCTGAGTGCTTCCAGTCGATGGCTCGCCTGTCCATGCCGGCGGCAAACTCACGCAGGGCGTCAAATTCGGAGCCGTCACCCCGCTCGATCTGCATCTTGATGCCAAAGTCGGCATCTCGCTGGTAAAGGCGCACCGCTTCTTCCTTCACCCAGCGCGTGTTTGGCGTGACGGGTATCTCAAGTTCCAGCACCTCGACCTTGCGTATCGCGACGAGGCCGAGCGGGCCCGTCCAACGTGCCCAGAGGCGTTCCAGTCGCCCGGTGCCGCGCCGGATCGGCTTCAGCGAGAATGCGCTCGTATGAGAGCGTCCGCGCCAGCCCTTCAAGAGTCGTCGCTTCGGCGAGGCGATGAGGGGATTGGTTTCAAGCTGTACCTCGACGGTGCGCGGTAGCGGCCCCCTTGCGAAGCTGAGCTTCACGTCTGCCGGATCCTCGCTCGACATGTAGAGCAGGGCAGGCGCATCGACTTCCAGCTCCATCTCTCGCGCCCGGCCTGCAAGCAAAAGGTCGGTGAACATCAGCGCCAGGACGCCAATGACCCAGCCTCCGGAAATCACCCACAGGCCAGGCTGCGCGACCGCGATGAAAAGCAGCAGCGGCACGCCTAGCAGCATGAGCCAGATGGACCGGAGGGTGGGGGCGATCATCTCGGCGCCGGCGTCTGGTCGATCAGGGTTTCGAGCGTCTCATCGGTCGTGCGGCCTTCAATCTCGGCGGCCGGCGAGAGGATCACGCGATGACGAAGCGACGGCGGCGCGAGCGCTTTCACATCGTCTGGAATGACGTAGTCACGTCCATCCAGCGCAGCGTGCGCGCGGGCCGCTGCTGCGAGGGCTGCTGCCGCGCGTGGGCTCGCCCCGGTTTCAAGCGCCGGCGTCTCACGCGTGGCGCGAACGAGGTCTACAATATAGGCCACAACATCCTCATTGATCCTGATGGAGGACACTGCGTCGATCGCATTGCCGAGGTCGGCTGCTGTCACGGCCGGCGAAACGCCGAAGGCGGCAGCGGTCTTCATGCCGGTACGGTTGCCGTGATTGGTGACGATGGCGAGTTCTTCCTCGCGGCTCGGATAATCCAGCACATGCTTGAACAGGAAACGGTCAAGCTGGGCTTCAGGCAGCGGGTATGTCCCTTGCTGCTCGATCGGGTTTTGCGTGGCGATGACCATGAAACGGTCGTTCAGCTTGTGCGGCTTGCCGTCGATCGTGACCTTCCGCTCCTGCATCGCTTCGAGAAGCGCTGCCTGCGTTTTCGGCGGCGTCCGGTTGATCTCGTCGGCCAGCAGGATGTCGGTGAAGATCGGCCCCTTGGTGAGGGAGAATTCATTTGTCTGGAAGTTGAAGAGGTTCGTGCCGACCACGTCGCCGGGCATCAGGTCAGGTGTGAACTGGATCCGGCCAAAGTCGAGATCGATCGCCGCCGCGAAACACTGGGTCAGCAGGGTTTTCGCCGTGCCGGGTGGCCCTTCGAGCAGGATGTGCCCGGCGGAGAAAAGCGCAGTCAGCATCAGGTCAACGGTCTCGCGCTGGCCGATAACGGCCTTGCCGACTTCATTCCTGATCCCGTCGGCCAGGGCCTGAATTTCACTTGTTTCCATGGGTCATCTCCATTCGCCAGCGCCAGAGCGCGCGGGCCTTGTGTTTCAGATCATCGCGGGAAGCGGACGGTTCGCTCAGCGCGCCGCCTGTACCGGTCCAGTCAGCATCCAACCCGGCCTGCTGGCCCATCCGGTCCAGAAGCGCAGACAGCTCACTCTCGCTGAGCGTGCGGGGCAGGCCAAGGTCCCGGGCAAGGGCACGCCGGGTAAGCGAAAGATAGCCAGGAGCCATGCGTGCTTCGCGGCGCGCAGACGTGATGAGGCCAGCCGAATTGTCAGCGAGCGCCTGCTTTCCCGGGGCGAAGGCGGGCGCTTCGCGTTCCGGGGCGCCGAAGCGGATCGCCGCTGCCCAACCGATCAGCAGCATCGTCGCAAGGCCAATTAGCGTCGCGCCGATAAAGGGAATGTCGAGCAGGGTCTTCAGCAGGCTGCCGGAGCGTTCGAAGCCGTGCACGGTCGCGTCGAAGACGAGACGCCGGTCGCCGCCCTCGCCGATATAGTCAATGAGAGATAGGCCCATCGCCGCGTTCTCGACATTTGCGAGACCGAAATTGTTCAGCAGGTCCGGGTCAGCGAGGACATAGACGTCGCGGTCGGGCAAGCGCGAAAGGAGCTGGCCACCTGGCAGGCCGATCACTTCTTCAAGCGTCTCCGACTTGATGACCTGCATCTCATGGTCGAATTCAGGCCTGAAAAGACCGAAGGGCGTGTCGACTTCGCCCGGGTTCCGCAGGCGGCGGAGGCTTGCATCCTCCTCGATCATGCCGAGCATGGCATCGACGGCGTCCTCGCTTGCCAGTCGTGTATCAAGCTCGAAGGCCCGGCGGGCCGGATTGGCAAGGAAAGACCACTTCGGCAATACGATGAGTGCGGGCCCGGTCAGCTCTTCAATCTCGAAGCCGCGCCCGTAGAGCGGCAGGGTGAGAACCATGAGGCGACCGTCGCTGTAATACATGAGCTCACTGCGGCGTGAGACCGATACGTCCCGGTTTTCACGCTCCAGCATCTGGATGAGGCCGGCATAGCCGGTTGCAGAGCGCGAATATGGAGTCGCACCTGGCCTGTCCTTGCGCGAAAGCTCAGGCGACCACGCCATCAGCGCCATAACCGCCCCGAACGAGACGATGCCGATCGCGATCAGGATAATGACCAGCCGAGCGGAAAATGGGTTGCTGTTGCCCGGCAGGCGTTCGCTCAGCGCATTCATGCGGGCGTGCCTCCGAATGCAAAATTCTCATACGATGCGCGGGCGCGCTGCCACCCCTCACGGTCGACGGGCCGCCCCCCGAAGAAGCTGTTCTCAACAATCCGGATGATTGGTGAGAGCGCCTGTCGTGTTCTCTGGGTAAGGTCGGAGAGTGTGCTGATCTCGCGCGCAGTCAGGGATTGCGGCACACCGCCGGAACGCTTCTCGCGCAGGTCTTCGATTGAGCGGAACAGAAGCAGGTGTACGGCTTCAGCGAACCGTCCGTCCGCGGCGAGCCTGTCAGCCTCTTCCAACAGTGACGAGGCTCGGATCGGGTCTGGCCGCTGATCGGAGATATCGGAAACATCAGGACCATCCGTGACCCGCCGCTTGCCCAGACGCATGGCAACCACATCGCCGAACATGTACCAGAGCGCATACAGAATTGCGCCAACGATTGCGGCGATCAGCAGAGCCTGGAACAACCAACTCAGATTGCCGAACAGCCAGGCGAAGAAATCGCCAATGGCTTCGATGATCGGATTGCGTTTGCGGTTGGTCGGCTCGGGCGGTTCCGGCGTCCACTCGGCGCGCTCGGTCTGAAGCCTGTCATTCGAGGTGTGCTGGTCTACCAGCTGCTCGACCCGTTCACGATCAGGTGCCGAGCCGCTATCCTGAGCCATCGCGACTGGCGCTGCGCAAGGCCCAAGAAGCATGACCCAGGCGATCATGATCGTCCGGATTGCTTCCCTCACGCAGCAGCCTCCTCTCATGTGGCACGCGGTCCGGCCGCTCCACCCGTCAAATGAGACTATTTCAGAGCAGCAGCTTGGCGTCCATGGGGCTCTTGAGAACTTGTCGATGAGACGCGATATGGCGCGAAGCTGATGAAGGATGAACAGATGGACCGGCAAGCCCGTTACGAAGAACTCAAGGCGGAAATCGAAAGCCTTGTTGCAGGAGAGACCTATGTTCCAGCGCGTTACGCTTCAGCCGCTTGCGTGCTGGCAGAGGCATTCCGCCCGCGCTTTTTCTGGACGGGCTTCTACGTGGTCGATCCATTGAAGCCGGGCGAACTGGTAGTTGGCCCGTACCAGGGCACGCTTGGCTGTCTTCGCATTCCGTTTGGCAAGGGCGTTTGCGGTACGGCGGCGGCAGACGGCAAGACGCAGCTCGTTCCTGACGTCCATGCTTTCCCGGGCCATATCGCCTGCGACTCGCGTTCGAATTCGGAGATCGTCGTCCCTGTCTTCGATGGCGAAGGCAAGCTTGCCGCCGTCCTTGACGTGGACTCGAC
>JAYZBJ010000268.1:0-4711 GCA_036338795.1 Pseudomonadota bacterium
CACGTTTTTCCGGGTCAGCCGCAAGAGGCGTAAAAATGAAAGAAGCGCCAGATTTCTCTGGCGCTTCCCAACTATCCTGCTTCTGACTGGCAGCTGCCAGGCCTAGTAGCGATAATGCTCTGGCTTGTACGGGCCTTCGGTGGTCACGCCGATATACTCGGCCTGCTCGGTCGAAAGCTCGCTGAGGCCGACGCCCAGCTTGGCGAGATGCAGCCGTGCGACTTTCTCGTCGAGGTGCTTGGGCAGCGTATAGACCTCGTTCTTGTACTCGCCTTCATTCTTGTGAAGCGCGATCTGGGCCAGCGTCTGGTTGGTGAACGATGCGGACATGACAAATGACGGGTGCCCCGTCGCATTGCCGAGGTTCACGAGGCGGCCTTCGGACAGGAGGATGATCCGCTTGCCATCCGGGAAGGTGATCATGTCGACCTGTGGCTTGATGTTCGTCCACTGGAAGTTGCGAAGCCCTTCGACCTGAATCTCATTATCGAAGTGACCAATGTTGCAGACGATCGCCATGTCTTTCATGGCGCGCATATGGTCGACGGTGATGATGTCCTTGTTGCCGGTTGCGGTGACGAAGATGTCGGCTTTCGGCGCCATCGTCTCCAACGTCTGGACGTCATAGCCATCCATCGCCGCCTGAAGCGCGCAGATCGGATCGACCTCTGACACGGTAACGCGGGCGCCCGAGCCGGAAAGCGAGGCGGCAGAGCCTTTGCCGACATCACCATAGCCAGCGACGAAAGCGGTCTTGCCGGCCATCATGACATCCGTGCCACGGCGGATCGCGTCGACGAGCGATTCCTTACAGCCATACTTGTTGTCGAACTTCGACTTGGTGACGGAGTCGTTGACGTTGATCGCCGGGAAAGGCAGCTCGCCCTTCTTCGACAGCTGGTAGAGGCGGTTCACACCGGTCGTCGTTTCCTCGGACACGCCGCGGATTTCCGCTTTCACCTTGGCAAACCAGCCTGGCGTCTCTGCGATGCGCTTCTTGATCTGCTTGAACAGCGCGACCTCTTCTTCCGACTTCGGATCGTTCAGCAGTGAAGGGTCCTTCTCCGCCTTCTCACCGAGCAGGATATACATGGTCGCGTCACCACCATCATCGAGGATGAGGTTGATCATGCGGCCATCCGGCCACTCAAAGATCTTGTCAGCGAACTGCCAGTACTCGTCCAGCGTCTCGCCCTTGTGGGCAAAGACCGGCGTGCCACCGTCCGCGATTGCTGCAGCGGCATGATCCTGCGTGGAGTAGATGTTGCAGCTGGCCCAGCGCACTTCAGCGCCGAGCGCCTCGAGCGTCTGGATCAGAACCGCGGTCTGGATGGTCATGTGCAGCGAACCGGCAATGCGAGCGCCTTTCAGGGGCTGCTCTGCGCCATACTCTTCGCGCGCAGCCATCAGGCCCGGCATCTCGGTCTCAGCGATTGCGATTTCCTTGCGGCCGTAGTCGGCGAGGGAGATATCCGCTACAGCGTAGTCTTTCGACATATCAATGATCCTTTATACGTTTATATCCGGCATCTAATGGAAGCACCGCCGAGTATCAAGCGGAGCGATCTCACTTCTGACGCATTCGTCATGTGGTAATTCTGCAACGCCGCGTTAATCTTAAAGCGTCGAGTGATGAGTGGAGGTCACATGGCCCGCCTGAAAACCGCATACGCATTGGTGTCTGCACTGTTGCTGCCCGTGATGGCACAGCCTGCATTCGCCGAAGATGATTCCCTTGTTCGCCTGCCAGGGTCTGGCGAAGTCAAATCGGACAAGGACAAAAGCAAGCTGAAATCTGAACGGCTGAAGCCTGGCGGCGGCCTGCTCGCCTCGTTCGACACCAATGGCGATGGCCGCATTTCCGAAGACGAGCTCAACCTCGGAATTGAACGCGCCTTTGTCGAGGCGGACGCGAATGGCGACGGTGTGCTGACGGCGATCGAGCAACAGCAATGGGCGGCCGACCTGCCGACGCGCGATGACTCCCTCGCCAATCCGGTCCGGTTCGACCCTAACCTCGACCGCCGCGTGAGCTTCCAGGAATTCAGCTCCGTCATCACTGACCTCAGTCGGGATTACCGGGGGGACGGTCATGCCGAACTGCGCGTCGCATCGCTTCGCGCGCCGAAGAAGGCCCGTGACGACCGGCCCACGCTTGAGGAGTTGCAGGATGAGCAACGCGGCGGCCTTCCCGGTCGCCCTGAAGGCGGCAGCGACTTCTAATCAGCCAGAACGCATCTGCGGATACGAATGCGCGGCAAAGCGGTTTTCTAGTTTGCGGATACCGGTAGCGTCAGTCGAAGCTGGTAGCCGCTTTCGTCAGATGTCCGCGTAAGTTTCGCACCGATCTGCGAGGCGGCGGACGCAACAAGTCTGGTTCCCAAGCCTGAGTTTCTTGACGGTCGTTCGCCATCGGACACCTGGCTACCGCTGACACTGTTCACACCAACACCATTGTCCCGGCACTCGATGTGCAGGCCATCGGCATCAGTCGTCATTTGGATCAACACACGTCCTTCAGCGCGATCCCGAAATCCATGCTTCACCGAATTCGCCACAAATTCGCTGACAATCATGCCTACGGCATTCGCAGTCTGAGACTCAACTGAAGCTGCAATCGCCGCAAGACGAATTGTGACATTGTTCGGAACGCTATCTTTCAGATAGTCGACCAATTGCCCCAGGTAATCATCAAGTTCGACTTCACGCCCATCATCTGATTTGTGGAGCGCGGCGTGAAGCGCGGACACTGCTTCGATGCGGCGAGCAACAGCATCCAAAACGTCAGACGCATCAATCTCGCCTTTCTTCATCTGCCCCTGATAAACGCGGACATAAGACGCCACCGTCTGCAGCGAATTTTTTACGCGGTGATCCATCTCATTGCGTAAAACATCTTGGTCCCGAAGCGCCAATCTCAAGTCGAGCTCCCGCATGACGCGTCGCGCGAGAATTGAAAGTGCGCGTTTCTGAAAATCAGTGAGTGTGCGAGTCTTTGTGTCTAGAACGCAAAGGGTTCCAAGCGGAAGACCATTATCCGGTTTGAGCAAGCATCCAGCGTAGAACCGCAACCCGTCCTTCGCAAGGCACAGTTCGTTGTCCTTCGTGCGAGAATCCTTCAGCGTGTCGTGAATTTCAACGTAGTCAGCCTCAAGAATAACGTGAGAGCAGATTGATGTGGCTAGCGGGGTCTCGCGCGTCCCGAGCCCGACTTCTGCCTTGAACCACTGGCGATGCTCATCAATCAGATTGACGACGGAGATTGGCGCTTCACAGATTTCCGATGCGAGTTGGACGATTTCGTCAAAGTCCCTTTCGCGGGGGGTATCCAGAATGCCATATCGGGCAAGCGTTGCTAGTCGCCGTTGCTGCGCGGGATGCGGCTGCGCTTTCATACGTGTGGTTTCATTCCGTCTGAGGGGCTCAGCGATTAACGCGCCAATAGAATATTCGCAGCGCTGTAACATGCAATGAGTGTGAATGCATAGTAGAGCCAAGCCAGGTTGACTGCACTCAATGGCCTGATTGCCACTACCCCTCGGCTGGTTGGGCCGTTAAACCAACGGTCTTCAGGAAGGAATCGAAGTCATGCCGTCAGCGCCCATCACAGAAGACAGCCATCTCTATCTGATTGATGCGAGCGCCTATATCTTCCGCGCCTATCACGCCCTGCCGCCACTGACGCGTGCCTCTGACGGCCTGCCCGTCGGCGCGGTATCGGGTTTCTGCAACATGCTCTGGAAGCTGCTGGAAGACCTGAAGGGCGATGAGCGCCCGACGCATTTCGCCTGTGTGTTTGACAAATCCTCCTACTCCTTCCGGAACGATCTCTATTCGGAATACAAGGCCAATCGTGACGAGCCGCCAGCCGATCTGCGCCCGCAGTTTCCACTGGTGCGAGAGGCGGCCATCGCCTTCCACACGCACGCTCTCGAACAGGAGGGTTACGAAGCTGACGACCTGATCGCGACCTATGCCCGCCAGGCCGAAGCCAAAGGGGCACGCGTGACCATCGTCTCTTCGGACAAGGACCTGATGCAACTGGTCACCGACAAGGTCCACATGCTGGACACGATGAAGAACAAGCAAATCGACGCCGAGGCTGTCTTCGAGAAGTTTGGCGTCACGCCCGACAAGGTGATCGATGTACAGGCGCTCGCTGGCGACAGCGTCGACAATGTGCCCGGCGCTCCCGGTATTGGCGTCAAAACTGCCGCCACCCTGCTGGAACAGTTCGGAGACGTCGAAACCCTGCTCGCGCGTGCCGAAGAGATCAAGCAGCCCAAGCGGCGCCAGACGCTGATCGATCATGCCGACGCGGTGCGCATCTCGAAGACGCTGGTCACTCTGAAGGATGACGTGCCGGTGGAGGTTCCGCTGGAAGACCTTGCCGTTGCCGATCCGGACCCGAAAGTGCTGATCGACTTCCTCGAGAAGATGGAATTCCGCACGATCACGCGCCGTGTGCGTGAGACCTTCGAAGCCGAAGGCGTGATCGAAGAGACCACGGCAGGCGATATCGGCTTCGACCGTGAAGCCTATGTCTGCGTGCGGGATTTCAAGACGCTGGAAGACTGGATCGCCCGCGCACATGCAGCCGGTGTCATCGGGCTCGACTGCGAAACCGACAGCCTCGATTGCCAGACCTGCAACCTCGTCGGCATCTCCATCGCGGTCGCGCCGAACGAGGCCTGCTATATCCCGCTCGGCC
>JAYZBJ010000269.1:0-2857 GCA_036338795.1 Pseudomonadota bacterium
AGGGCGCGCATGTTTGTGACGTGATCTTCGAAGATGCCCGTGTCCCGGCTGAGAATATCCTCGGCAAGGAGGGCGAAGGCTTCAAGGTTGCGATGAGCGTGCTCGACAATGGACGCCTACACATTTCCGCCGTCGCCACCGGCGCCTCCGAGCGCCTGATCAAGGAGATGGTCACCTATGCGATGGAGCGCGAGCAGTTCGGCAAACCGATCGCGCAGCACCAGCTGGTGCAGGCGATGATGGCCGATAGCCAGGCCGAAGCCTATGCGGCCCGCAGCATGATCCTTGATGCCGCCCGCCGCCGTGACGCTGGCGAGAACATCACCATGCTCGCGTCCAGCACCAAGCTGTTTGCCACTGAAGCTTGCGGCCGCATCGCTGACCGCGCTGTGCAGGTCTTTGGCGGCGCTGGCTATATCACCGATTATGGCATCGAACGCTTCTTCCGGGATGTTCGGATTTTCCGTCTCTATGAAGGCACCTCGCAGATCCAGCAGATCGTGATTGCGCGAGAATTGATGAAAGCCGCAAATGCTGGTCTGCTTTAAGACCAGTGATTGAGCCGGGGAGGGCTGCATGACGATCCAGGATGACGTGACCGCCAGCGATGTCGGCATGAACGAGGAGCGGCTGGCCCGTATCCCGACTTATTTCGGCAAGGCCTATCTGGACAGCGGCAAGCTGCCCTGCATGGCCACGATGGTGTCGCGCAACGGACAGGTCATCCATGAGACCTATCGCGGCCGGACCCGGATGGATGGTGGTGAGCCGATCAATGCGGACACCATCTTCCGTATCTACTCCATGACCAAGCCGATCACCTCGGTCGCAGCGATGATGCTGTTCGAGGAAGCCAAGATCAGGCTTGATCATGACGTTTCGCGCTACATCCCGGAGTTCGCGGATACTGAAGTCTGGGTGAAGGGCACGATCGATGATTACGAGACCCGCAAGCCGACAAGGCCGATGCAGGTCCGTGACCTGTTCACCCACACCTCGGGCCTGACTTATGGCTTCCTGATGCAGCATGAGGTCGACGCGCTGTATCGCCGGGAAAAAATCGCCCGCCCGGATGAAAGCCTTGAGGAGATGTGTGCGCGCCTGGCCAGGCTGCCGCTTCTCTTCTCGCCAGGCTCGCGCTGGAATTACAGCCATTCAACCGATGTACTCGGCCGCGTGGTTGAAGTGGCGTCGGGCCAGACGCTCGATACCTTCTTCCGCGAGCGCATCTTCGAACCGCTCGGCATGGTAGATACCGATTTCCATGTGCCGGAGGACAAGATCCACCGTCTGATGGCCTGCTATTCGCGCGACCCTCTGAGCGGCAAGATTTCGCTGAGCGATGGGGAGGGCGAGGAGTCCCGCCAATATCGCGCGCAACCGCCACTTCTGAACGCTGGCGGCGGTCTCGTTTCAACGCTGCGCGACTATCACCGTTTCTGCCTGATGCTGCTGCATGGTGGCCGACTGGACGGGGCGCACCTGCTCAGCCCGAAAACGGTTGAGTTCATGCGCCAGAACCACCTGCCTGACGGCAAGACGATCAAGCAGATGGGCGACAAGACCTTCTCCGAAGCCCGGATGGAGGGCAATGGTTTCGGGCTTGGTGGCTCGGTCATTACCAATGTCGCGGAGTCGATGCAGCCAGGGTCCCTTGGCACGTTCAGCTGGGGCGGTCTCGCCAATACTTTCTTCTGGATTGACTATGAGGAAGAACTCATCGGCATTCAGGCAACGCAGATGATCCCGTCTGGCTGCTATCCCATTCGCCCGCAATTCCAGCAGCTGGTCTACGCGGCAATCGACTGGTGAGCGAAGAGACCGAAAAGAAGGGCGAGACGCTGGACGATATGATCCTGCGTCTCGTGTCGGCGCGCGGGGAAGGCAAGACGATCTGCCCATCAGAGGCAGCGCGCGAATTCCGGTCGCAGAACTGGCAGGGGATGATGGGAGAGGTGCGCAAGCGCGCCATCCATCTCGCGCATCAGGGCGCGATCACGATCTACCGAAAAGGAAAGCCGGCAGACCCCGATAATTTCAAGGGGATCTACCGGCTTGGATTGCCGTCAGGCGAAGAAGGCTGATCAGGCCTGCTTGAAGTTGGCCGGGCGCTTTTCGAGGAAAGCTTTCACGCCCTCTGCAAAGTCCGGTGAGCGGCCGGCGGTGCGTTGCGCGAAGCGCTCGGACTGAAGCTGTGCGTCGAAGTCATTGTCTTCGGCTTCCCAGACGAGATCGCGGATCATCGACAGCGCCGTGGTCGGGCCTTCAGCCAGCTGGCGGGCGTAATTCTTGGCTTCTTCGAGCAGCTTGTCGTCAGGCACAACCCGGTTCACCAGACCCCAGTCATGGGCCTGCGCCGCCGGGATTTTCTCACCGAACAGCGTCATCTCCATGGCGCGGACCCGGCCAATGGCGCGGGTCAGCAGGTAGGTCGAGCCGCCATCCGGCACCAGGCCGATGCGGCGGAACGCCTGCAGGAAGTAGCTGCTTTCGGCGGCGACGATAAAATCCCCCATGAGCGCGATGGAACAGCCGACGCCGGCCGCTGCACCGTTCACCGCAGTGATGACCGGATGCGGATGGGTGCGGATCGCCTTGATAAACGGGTTGTACACACGGTCGAGTTCACGGCCGGCATCCGGCTTGCGGTTCGACTGGCCGCCGCCCGCCGTGTTCGGAGAGAGGTTGGCGCCGGAACAGAAGCCGCGTCCATTGCCGGTGATGATCGTGCAGCGCGCTTCGTCGGCGGCCTTTTCGAGCGCTTCGCTCAGCTCGTTCACCGTGTCGACGCCAGCAGCGTTCATTGTCTTCGGGTCGTTGAAGGTGATGATCGCGATATCGTCTTCGACGGCGTAGG
>JAYZBJ010000270.1:0-3671 GCA_036338795.1 Pseudomonadota bacterium
GCCTGAACAACGCCACCATCGGATATGAGCGTAACTCCTATTTCCTTCCCGCTTATCAGCAGGACAGGATCCGATCAGCCTATACATCAGGGCGCCTGCTCGACTGCTTCGGCATTGTCGAGGAAGGCCGGATCGTGAAGTCGAAGTCTGAAATCGAGATCATGAAGAAGGCCGCCAGGGCGACCGAAGCCGGCATGGCCGCAGGCATCGACGCCGTGCGCGCAGGCGTGACGGAAAACGAGATCGGCGCCGCCATCTCCGCCGCCATGTTCCGGGCCGGCGGGGAGCCCCCCGCTGTCATGCCCTATGTTACGTCGGGTCCTCGCTCCATGATCGGCCACGCGACCTGGGAGGGCCGCACGGTTCAGGATGGCGAACATGTCTTCCTCGAAGTCGGCGGATGTTACCGGCGCTACCATACGGCAATGATGCGAACAGTCGTGCTTCAGGATCGATTGTCCAGATCGATGGCAAGCGCCCAGCATCAGATGATGAAAGCCCTGAGGGAGCTGAAATCCTACATCCAGCCCGGACTCACGGTTTCCGATGCCGACAAGATCGTACGGGACATTATCGGGGATGGCCGCCATGGCGGCGCCCTCATCACGCGATCTGGCTATTCGATCGGCATCGCCTTCCCGCCGAGCTGGGACGAAGGCTACATCCTGTCCTTGATGCAGGGAGACCCGCAAATCCTGCGCGAAGGCATGACCTTCCACGTCCTGCCATGGGTCTGGGGGGTCGATGGCGACAAGACGGTCGGCATTTCCGACACGATCTATGTCACCGAAGACGGATGCGAGTGCTTCTTCACTCTTGAGGAGGAATTCACGCTTCGTCCGAGCAGCAAGCCTAAGAAGGACGCCGCCAAGCCCGCGAACGAGAATGGCGACGCCGCGCGCGCCTGACCAAGACCGACTGGAGAATTTATCATGCTTACCGCCGTAAATCCGGCCACAGGCGAGACTGTCCGCGAGGTCACGCCCGATACTGACGCGATCGTGGAAGCAAAGCTCGACGCGTCCCTGAACGCTTACCGCCAATGGAAAGAGACAAGCTTCGCAGACCGCGCCGCCCTGCTGAACAAGGTCGCCGGCGTTCTGCGCGATAAGGTAGAGACCTTCGCTCCGGTGATGACCGAGGAGATGGGAAAACCCATCAACGAAGCGCGCGGCGAGGTGAACAAGTCAGCCTGGTGCGCCGAGCATTATGCCGAACACGCCGAGGCCTATCTTGCCCGGCAGACCATCACATCAGATGCGACGCTTTCCTATGTTCAGCACCTGCCGATTGGTCCGGTACTGGGCATCCTGCCGTGGAACGCCCCCTTCTGGCTCGCCTTTCGATTCAGTGCGCCAGCGCTGATGGCTGGCAATTCGTGCCTCATGAAGCATGACCCGCATGTGCCCGGCTGCGCGCAGGCTATTGAGCAGGCATTCAAGGATGCCGGCGCGCCCGAGGGGCTGTTCCAGGCCCTCTACCTCGAAACACCGCGCGTTGAGGTGGTCATGCGGGACAAGCGGGTTCGCGGCATATCCTTCACGGGCTCATCAAGAGGCGGTGCGAAGGTCGCTGAAATTGCCGGGTCCGAGATCAAGCCGGCGGTGCTCGAGCTCGGCGGCTCTGACCCCTCCATCGTTCTCGCCGATGCAGACCTTGAGAAGGCAGCCGAAGTGCTGACGCTCTCCCGCATCATCAATGCAGGCCAGTCCTGCATCGCGGCCAAGCGCATCATCGTCGAGGATGCCGTGTATGACGAGGTAAAGCAGCTGTTGAGCCAGAAGCTCGGTGCGCTGAAAGTGGGCGATCCGGCCAGCGAAAAAACCGATGTCGGCCCGATTGCACGCAAGGACCTGCGCGATACGCTGGACAGGCAGGTGCAAGCCTCCATCAGTGAAGGCGCCGAATGCCTCTTTGGTGGCGAAGTGCCGGACGGTAACGGCTATTTCTATCCCGTCACCCTGCTCGCCGGGGTTGAACCCGGCATGACGGCGTTTCGAGAAGAAACGTTTGGGCCGATTGGTGTCCTCATCCGGGCGAAAGACGAATCCCACGCCCTGGATCTTGCCAATGACACCGAGTACGGGCTCGCCGCCTCAGTCTGGACGAATGCCGCACGAGGCGAAGAAATGGCCGGCCGGATCGAGGCTGGACAGGTCAGCGTGAACGGGATCGTGAAGACAGACCCGCGCCTGCCATCAGGCGGCGTCAAATCGTCAGGTCTGGGCCGGGAACTTGGCCCGCACGGCATCATGGAGTTTGTGAACGCGCAGCAGGTCTGGGTCGGCCCCGTGAAAGACGGCTGACGGGTTCTAGGGCTGAGGCGCAGCGATTGTTTGCGCCTCAGGATGCCTGCGCAGGGAATCGATAACGAGCCGCAGGCCGAACTCGAAGACGTCTTCCCCTGCCAGCCCCGGCGTATCGACCGCGAGCCCAAGGTTCTGCTGCTCCTGCAAGGCCGATCCGAGCGCAAACCGGCGCAGGGTCTGCAAGGCGTACTGAGCTTCCAGCTCCGTGAACCCCTTCTCTTGCAGGACAGCGGTGTTGCGGGCAATCCGTCTCAAGGCATCAGGATCATCAAGCCGGATACGCAACATGATGCGGGCACCGTCTCTCTTGCTGAGCGCTACGCGGTGGATCGCCCGGGCGCCTTCGGCCAGCCACTCGGCCCAGTCAAAATCCGGCGCGTGGACTTGCGGCGGTGGGACGACGGCGTTGTAAAGCCGCGCGCTCATCGCGTCGAGCAAGGCATCCTTGTTCTTGAAGTGCCAGTAGAGTGATGCGTTCTGGATGCCGAGCCGGCCAGCAAGGCGGCGCGTGCTGAGCTTGGCGAGGCCGACCTCGTCGAGAAGCTCGATCGCCGCGTCAACAATCGTGTCACGCGTGAGCGGTGCACGGCCCGGCTCTGGTTTTGAATTGAACGACTCTGCCCCCATAAGGCGAATATTCCGGCAGTATGCCCGCCATGCAAGCGCATGATACACATGCAAAGTCTTGCAAACCTGTCAGGCTGACGCCGGAAAGACGGGCCATCGGTCAACAATCTCGCCCTTCTCGAATACTGCGATGTCGCCAAACTGGAGGAAGACAGCCTCCGACTGGGTGGGCCGGAAGAATATGAAATCGTCCACCGCAACAGCTGCATCGGGTGCCGCCGTCAGCATCTGCTGGTTACTTGACCGTCCATAGGTGTTTTCGAGGGCAAGGCCGGGCGGCCAGACTGGCTGCGCCATCCAGTTGCCGCCAAACGTGTACACCGTCCTTGTATGCCCTTCAGTAACCGACGGCTCACGGTCTGGCACAAACTCGAAGCCTGCCACGTTCACGCCATCGAGCACTTTAAGCGCAGGAGTGGCAATAAAGCTCGCCGGGAGGTGAGCCGACAGCAAGTCACTGTCAAAATCGGTCGGTTTGACCAGCACAGACCCAGCGGAGATTTCATTCGCCAGCGAGGTGTCGGCGTAAAGCCGGTAGGTCGGGCTGCCGCCGGCGTTCAGGATCAGGTCACGGCCGCCCTCCCCCGCCCCGGCAAGACGCTGCGCCTTGGCGAAAATCCCCCAGGCGCTGTCGAGCGCTGTCCGTCGCAATCCGCCCTTTTCCGGCATCTTGGCGATGTGAGGTTCATAGCCCATCAGGCCCGCAAGCTGGACATGGTTCGAGCCGCGAATGGC